>JBIIDD010000060.1:0-6537 GCA_044238565.1 Candidatus Nanopelagicales bacterium | reverse complement strand
CGGGCATCGGTGGTGGGGTGACGAGAGGTTCCTGCCGGCAGGCGACCCTGAGCGCAATGAGTCCGGCGCCCGCGCGGCACTCATCGGAGCCATCCCCATTCCGCCCGGCAATGTGCACCCCATGCCTGCGGACGTCGGCCAGGGCGCCGGGCAGGCCGCACTCGCCTACGCGGACGAATTGTCTCGGGAGTCGCGTGACGGCTTCGTGCCGGATTTCGACGTCCTCCTGCTGGGCATGGGTCCCGAAGGGCATGTCGCGTCGCTCTTCCCCGGGATGCCCGCCCTGCATGCAACAGCCGCGGTGGTGCCCATCGAGGACTCCCCCAAGCCACCGCCCACGCGGATCAGCCTCACCCTCGACGCGATCCGCACGGCGCGCGAGGTCTGGGTCGTCGCTGCGGGCGGAGCGAAGGCAGACGCAGTTGCTGCGGCCATCAGCGATGACACTCGCCCTGACGATGTGCCGGCCGCCGGCGCACGCGGCAGGGAGGCGACTGTCTTCTGGCTGGACGCGGCGGCAGCCGCCCGCGCCTAGCTGCTAGGACCGGCGCAGCTTCTCGAGGGCTTCCTCGAGGATCGCGGCACCGTCAGCGTCGCTACGACGCTCCTTGACGTAGGCCAGATGGGTCTTATAGGGCTCGATCTTGGGCGGTGCCGGGGGTGCCTGCTCGTCCTGGCTCGCCGGCCAACCGCATCGGGGGCAATCCCAGGAGTCTGGGATGGGGGCGTCGGCGGCAAAGCTGGGCGTGGTCTCGTGACCGCGCGCGCACCAGAACGTCACGAAGACGCGAGGAGCGGTCTCGCCACGTTCGGCCTCGCCCATGGGACCCGCGCCCACACGACTGCCACGAATCGCGCTACCACCTGCCACAGGACCTCCCAGTGCTTAACGTGCGGGACGAAGACGTCGTTCTCAGGTGCCTGTGCGGACCAGGAGCCCCACGGCCACGATCGATGCAGCCCAGATGAGGCCGATGCCGATTGTCAAGCGGTCGAGGTTCTTCTCCGCCACGGACGAACCCCCGATGGAGGAGCTCACTCCGCCGCCGAAGAGATCCGAAAGGCCGCCACCCTTGCCGCGGTGAAGCAGGATGAGTACGACGAGCAGGATACTCGTGATGACGAGCAGGATCGCGAGTGCGATGACCAGGACGGTCGTCACGAGCACTCTCCTCTCCAGGAATCCGGGTGGGGCGCGGGGCCCCGATCACCGCCGCCGACGGTATCACGCAGGGGTCTCAGACCCCGTCCTCCACCGCGGGCAGCAGCCGATAGCGCACGATGCCCACGAACTCGTCGGGATCGAGGCTGGCGCCACCCACGAGGCATCCGTCCACATCGGGCTCGGCCATGATCGCGGCGACATTCGACACCTTCACGGAGCCGCCATAGAGAATCCGGACGTCATCGGCGATCCCATCGAAGCGCTCACGCAGGTGGCCGCGGATCGCCCCGCACACCTCCTGGGCATCTGCCGGCGTCGCGACCTCGCCCGTGCCGATCGCCCAGACCGGTTCGTAGGCGATGACGAGCCCGCTCAGGGCCTCGGGGGCGAGGTCGTCGAGTGCCGCAGACACCTGGGCGAGCACATACTCGACCTGACGTCCCTCCTGGCGGATGGCCAGACCCTCACCCACGCACAGGATCGGGGTCAGCCCGTGGCGGCGGGCCGCGCGCAGCTTGGCGCCCACGACGTCATCACCCTCGGAGTGGTACTCCCGCCTCTCGCTATGTCCCACCAGCACGTAGGTGCAGCCAAGCTTGGCCAGCATCGCCCCGGAGATCTCACCGGTGAAGGCCCCCGAGTCGTGCATCGAAAGATCCTGGGCGCCGTAGGCAATCCGGTAGCCGTCGCCGTCGATGAGGGTTTGGACGGAGCGTAGGTCGGTGAAGGGTGGGATGACCGCCACGTCGACCGCGTCGTAGTCGGCGTCCTTGAGAGCGAAGGCCAGCTTCTGCACGAGGGCGATGGCCTCGAGATGGTTGACGTTCATCTTCCAGTTGCCCGCCATGAGCGGACGTCGCGCCTCGGTCATGCACTTTCCTCCTCGAGTACTGAGATGCCCGGCAGGATGCGACCCTCGAGGAGCTCGAGGCTCGCACCGCCGCCTGTCGAGATGTGGCTGAACATCGACTCATCGATGCCAAGAGCTCGAATCGCCGCTGCCGAGTCTCCGCCGCCGACGACCGTAAACGCATCGCCTCTCGCCATGGCCTCGGCGACGGTCCGCGTGCCCTCGGCGAAGGCTGCGATCTCGAAGACTCCCATGGGGCCGTTCCACACGATCGTGCGGGCATCCGCGAGAGACGCGGCGTAGGCCTTGGCCGTCTCCGGACCGATGTCGAGCCCCATCCAGCCGTCGGGAATCTCACCCACGCTCACCACGCGCGTCGGTGCCTCCGCCGAGAACTCCGGTGCGATGACGACATCCACGGGAAGCAGGATCTCGACCCCGTCGCGCCGCGCCCGCTCCATGATCTCCTGGACGGTCGGGACCAGGTCCTCCTGAAGGAGCGAAGTCCCCACCGAGAATCCCTCAGCCTTCAGGAAGGTGAAGGCCATGCCGCCGCCGATGAGAATCCGATCCACCTTCTCCAGCAGGTGTCCGATGACGGCGAGCTTGTCCGACACCTTGGCGCCGCCCAGCACGACGGCATAGGGCCGCTCGGGATCCGTGAGCACGCGGGCAAAGCTGGCCAGCTCGGCCTCGACGAGGGTGCCCGGGGCGTGGGGAAGCAAGCGCGCGATGTCGGTGACGGAGGCCTGCTCGCGGTGCACGACGCCGAAGCCGTCGCTCACATACGCCGACGACCAGGTCGCCCACTCCCGTGCCAGAGCAGTCCTCTCAGCGGGATCCTTGCTCGTCTCGCGAGCGTCGAAGCGGACGTTCTCCAGAAGGGCCACATCACCGTCCTGGAGTCGGGCGACTGCACGCTCGACCTCGTCGCCGGTCACCGCGGGAATGAAGGTCACGGAGGTGCCCAGCAACTCCCCCAGGCGCACGGCGACCGGTGCGAGTGAGAGCGCGGGGTCGGCCACGCCGCGTGGGCGGCCCAGGTGGGCGGCCACGACGACACGGGCACCGCGCTCGCGCAGTGCCGTGATCGTGGGAACGCTGGCCCTGATGCGCCCGTCGTCGGTGATGACCACGGCATCGGTGTCACGTGCGAGTGGAACGTTGAGATCGCTGCGCACGAAGACGACTCGCCCGGCGACGTCGAGTTGCGCCAGACGGTCGCTCACAAGCGGGCGCCGACGTACTGCGTCAGATCGATGAGGCGGTTGGAGTAGCCCCACTCGTTGTCGTACCAGCCGACGACCTTGACCATGGTGCCCATCGAGTTCGTGAGCCCTGCGTCGAAGATCACCGAGGCGGGATCGGTCACGATGTCGGACGACACGATCGGATCCTCGGTGTAGCGGAGGATCCCCGCCAGGGCGCCCTCGCTGGCGACCTTCATCGCCGTGTTGATCTCCGCTACTGTCGCCGGGCGCTCCAACTCGACGGTGAGGTCAGTCGCCGAGCCCGTGGGGGTCGGCACCCGCATCGCGTATCCATCGAGGCGGCCCTTGAGCTGCGGCAGGACGAGGCCGATCGCCTTGGCCGCCCCCGTCGTCGTGGGAATCATGTTGATCGCGGCCGCACGGGCACGGCGCAGATCGGAGTGCGGGAAGTCCAGGATCCTCTGGTCATTGGTGTAGGCGTGGATTGTCGTCATCATGCCGCGAACGATGCCGAAGGAGCTGTCGAGCACCTTGGCCATCGGTGCGAGGCAGTTGGTGGTGCACGAGGCGTTGGAGATCACGGTGTCCTTGGCCGGGTCGTAGTCGCCCTCGTTGACTCCCATGACGATGGTGATGTCCTCGTTCTTGGCGGGCGCGGAGATGATGACCTTCTTGGCACCCGCGTCGATATGAGCACGTGCCTGTGCGGCATCGGTGAAGTGACCGGTCGATTCGATGACGATGTCGACGCCCAGCTTCGCCCAGGGCAGCGCGGCGGGGTCCTTCTCCGCTGTCACCGTGATGGTGCGTCCACCGACGGTGAGCGTGCCCTCGCCGTGGCCGACCTCCTGCGGGAATCGGCCCAGGACGCTGTCGTACTTCAGCAGGTGGGCCAGAGTCGCCGTGTCCGTGAGGTCATTGATGCCCACGACCTCGATGTCCTGGACCCCCGAGGCCACCAGGGCCCGGTAGAAGTTGCGGCCGATTCGACCGAATCCATTGATGCCCACGGTGATGCTCACGAGGTTCTCCTGAGTACGGGGCGCCGCCTAGGGCGCCGAGCAGCGGTCAGGCGAAACCCTACCGTACGCGTTTACAGACCCTCAGGACTCGAGCTCGGCATGGAGCTCGGCCTCCATGGCGTCGATGTCCGCCTCGGCAAGGGCAGCCTCCGTGCCGGGGATGCCCAGCTCGGCGGCCCGCTTGTCTGCTGTCGCCAGGAGGCGCCGGATCCGGCCGGCCACCGCGTCCTTCGTCATGGGCGGGTCGGCGAGGGCCCCGAGCTCCTCGAGGCTGGCCTGGCGGTGATCGAGCCGCAGCCGCCCCGCCTCGGCGAGATGGTCCGGGATCTCGTCGCCCAGGATCTCCATGGCCCGCCGCACCCGAGCGCCGGCAGCGACCGCCGCACGCGCGGAGCGGCGCAGGTTGGCATCGTCGAAGTTGGCCAGGCGATTGGCCGTGGCCCGGACCTCTCGGCGCATGCGGCGCTCCTCCCACACCAGCACCGAGGAGTGGGCGCCCATACGCGTGAGCATGGCGCCGATGGCGTCACCGTCGCGGATCACCACGCGGTCGACGCCGCGCACCTCGCGTGACTTGGCGGGGATGCCCAGTCGCCTAGCAGCACCTACAAGCGCCAGCGCTGCCTCTGGGCCAGGGCAGGTGATCTCGAGCGCAGCCGAGCGACCAGGCTCCGTCAGCGATCCGTGTGCGAGGAAGGCCCCGCGCCACGCGGACTCCGAGTCGCACACTCCTCCGGAGACGACAGCGGGAGGCAGACCGCGCACGGGTCGCCCCGAACCATCGACGAGTCCGGTCTGGCGAGCGAGATGCTCACCACCGGAGACCACGCGCACGACGTAGCGCTGCGCCTTGCGCAAGCCCCCCGCCTGGACGATCGCGATCTCGCTCTCCTGGTTGTAGACCTCAGTGAGGTCCTTGCGGAGCCTTCGTGCCGTGGCGCCCGTGTCGAGGTCCGCCTCGACCACGATCCGACCGGCAACGATGTGCAGGCCTCCGCCGAAGCGAAGCAGTGAAGACACCTCGGCCTTGCGGCAGCACGACTTCGTCACGGGGAGACGACTCAGCTCGTCTTTCACCTCAGCGGTCATGGCCACCGCGCCATACTGCCATGCGGGGTCGGTCGGGGTGCCTCGTGCTACAGCAGGCCCTCAAGGGCGGCCGCGAGCCGGCCCTGATCGTGATGGCCTGGGCCCGCGAGGACATCGGCAAGCACGACTATCGCGCCGAGGCCCTCGGCGGCCCGCTCGAGGGCCGGCAGGTCATCCACACTGCGTGGATCCACCAGCACTGCGTCGAGGCCGATACCGGGGGCCAGCGCTGCCCACGTCTGCAGGTAGCGCACTGCGGTGAAGTCCTGGGTCTCCCCCGCCTGCGGACCTGCATTCAGGACCAGGATCCGGCGCGCTGACGTGTCGCGCAGGGCCTGAGCGAGATCGGGTACGAGGACGTGCGAGAGCACGCTGGTGAACCATGAGCCGGGTCCGATGACCACCTGCGACGCCTCGAGGACCGATGTCACGGCCTCGGGACATGCGCGGGGACGCTCGGGCCTCAGCCGCAAGGACACGATGCGTCCGCGGGCCGAGGTGAGACGGGCCTGTCCCCGGATCTCGAAGGTGCCGTCCGCATCGGACTCGACGTCAGCGACGAGTTCGACGGGCTCGAGGCAGTTGGGGAGCACTCTCCCCCGCGCCCCGAGGACGAGGCCGAGACGGTCGAGACCCGAGACGAGGTCACCGGTCTCCTCCCACAGCGCCACGAGGATGAGGTTGCCCAGGGCATGGCCCTCGATATCACCGCTCCCCCCGAAACGATGCTGGAGCACCCGCGTCCACAGGCCCTCCTCCGCCAGGGCAGCCAGTGCCATGCGCAGATCTCCGGGTGGGGGTACGCCGAGGTGGGTGCGCAGGCGCCCACTCGACCCTCCGTCGTCCCCGGTGCCTACGATCGCCACCGGCTCGATCCCCAGGTCGCGCAGCGCCCTCAGGGAGACCGAGAGTCCGTGGCCACCGCCCAGGGCCACAACGGACACGGTCATTCCCGCCCGAGATCGCGATGGAAGACGACCGGCTCAATGCCCTGATCGCCCAGTCGGCGGGCCACCTCTTCGGCCAACGCCACGCTGCGGTGCTTGCCGCCGGTGCACCCCACGGCCACGGTGACGTAGCGCTTGCCCTCGCGCAGGTAGCCCTCGGCCATGATGTCGAGGAGGCGCACTGCCTCCGCAAGGAAGCTCTCAGCGGCGGGTGCATCCAGGACGTAGTCGCGCACGTCGCCGTCGAGCCCCG
>JBIIDD010000059.1:0-6679 GCA_044238565.1 Candidatus Nanopelagicales bacterium | reverse complement strand
GAGTACCGGGAAGAGCGGGTGATCCATGGGCGCTCCAGCAGGCAGCTCATCGACCAGGCCGGCGAATTCCGGTGAGGTGCGCCACGCGCGTGGCGCGTGCACCATGTCGTCGCCCAGGAAGCGCAGGCTGAAAGCACGACGCATCGACCGCGTGCCCGCGGCACCGTGGAGCGTGAGCATGTGGAACCACACGGCGTCACCGGGCTCGAGATCCCAGCCCAGGATCGGGTAGGCATCGCGATCGTCCTCGATGCGCGGCAACTCACCGAGCGTGCCTTCGGGGAACCACTTCGCCTGCTCGTCGCGGAAGGTGCGCGGCATGAGCCACGGGCCGAGGTGGGAGCCCGCGACGAATTCCAGCGTCGACTCCCGGGGCACCGGATCGAGGGGCATCCACATCGAGACGTTCTGCCGGCCCTCGACGTTGTAGTAGGGCTGGTCCTGGTGCCACGGCGTGCGCTGCTGGGTCTTGGGCTCCTTGACGAGGAGATGGTCGTGATAGAGCCGCACGTGCTCACTGGCCATGAGCTCGCGCGCGATAGCAGCGGCAGGAGAGGTGCGGATGAACTCCTCGTATTCAGGGATCCGCTGCCAGTTGCAGAAGTCCTCGACGAAGCGACCGGTGTCGCTCTGCTCGCTCGCCACGGCCACCAGGGGACCGGGTTCGGCCAGATTGCGGGCGACGCCCTCGCGGACGAGTGCGACCTGCTCGGGCGTGAAGCACCCTCGGATGACGACGGCACCGTCGCGGGCGTAGTCGGCGACGGACTGCGGATCGACCTGCGGCATAGGGGGAGGGTAGCGCCGACAGCCGGTCCTGTGTCGGGCTGACCGTCGGTAGGGGTGTGCGCCGGATGGCGCGCACTCGCTGTCAGACCTTCGACGTAGCGTCACGTCATGCACCCCATAACCACGGCCATCGCGCCGGTCGTTGACGAGGCGATCCGCGCAGCGCTCGCACGTCCTCCCACCCTGTCGACTGAGCGCGACCTGCGACTGCTCGAGTTGGCCATCGAGGCGGGAATCAGCGGTCACGCCCTGTCCCTCCTCGAGCGCATCGACCTCGCTCGACTCTCTGCGCATGATCGGATCACGTACCTACAGCAGGTCACCGCATGCGCAGCGTGGTTCGAGGCCTTCCAGACCATCGCCACCGCAGCCGTTGCCGGGCCAACTACCGGCTGGCCGGAGGGTGAGATCGACGAGCAGGTGGGGCAGAGCATGGCCGACTCGGGTGGTCATGACCTCCCCGAGGCCGAGCACCTAGCGCTCACAGCACGTGTGCGCGACGAGGAGTGGCAGGTGCGCGAACGCGCCATCGCGCTCGAGGTGAGCATGGCCACCCGCGTGTCCACGCGCACGGCAGGCCGAAGGGTCGACTCCGCACGCCTCCTGGTCGAGTCGCTCCCGCGCGCACTCAGTGAGGCGTGGGCGGGGCACTGGGGATACGGCCACCTGCGCGTGGCAGAGAAGGAGCTCCTCGACGTCCCCGCCCCCTTGCGCGACCTGGTGCTCGACGACGTCCTCCCGCATGCCGCGACCGACCATCCGCGTCGCCTGACCGACAGGTTGCGCAAGTCCCTGGCCAAGCGCGACGCAGCCGGCATGGCGGGCCGCATGCGCGAGCGCGCGGAGCAGCGAGACGTCACGATGTGGAACCTCAAGGACGGCCAGGCTCGCCTCGCGATCACGGGACCGTACGACGAAATCACCGAGACGATGCGCCAGCTCACGTCGCTGGCCCACGCACGCCGGGCGGCTGTCCGGGCTACCGATCCGGATGCGACGTACTCACTCAATGCCGCCCGCTTCGACGGTCTCATCGTTGCCGTGTCACGACTGCACCGCCGGATGGTGAGCAAGGAGGGCAGCGTCGGGGAAAGCGCTGAGGGTCACCGTGCCGAGGACCACGGCACGGAATCTGCCGGCGACGAGTGGGATCTCACTCCCGCGGGCACCCCCGGCAGTCGACCGCGCACTCAGGCTGCCGTCATCGTCGACGCCGCGACTGCCCTGCACCTGGCCGAGGAGCCCGGCTACGTCCCCGGCTACGGCTGGGTGCCCGCCTCCATCGCACGGGAGATCCTTGCCGACTCTCAGGCGTGGCGCAGGTGGCTCCTCGACGACACGACCCGCACCATCATCGACGCGGGTGCTGTCCGCTACCGCCCCAGCGAAGCGCTACGCGATCTCATTGCGGGACGCGACGTCACGTGCACGGCCGACACCTGCACTCGCCCGGCGAGCGAGACCCAGATCGATCACGCCGTGGACTTCGATGGTCGCAACACCACTCCAGCCAACCTCCACCTTGCCTGCGGCCCCGACCACCTCGCGGTGACCGCGGGGCACTTCATCATCGATGCCGCCCCCGATGGGCGGGCCCTGTGGGTCTCGGCCCACTCGGGGCACGCCTACCCGTCGTACGTCGATCCGCTTCACGAGCGCCCTACGTCGGATAGTCCCGCACACGCATCGCGCCCAGCCGCGCCCGACGGTTAGCGGCATATGCGCGCGTGGCCCGGATTTGGCACACTGTCGATATGGGCCTCTTCAACCGCCGCAAGCGCCACGCCGCGTGGGACCGAGGCAGCACGCGCGAGGACATCAAGCACCTCGAGGAGTTCACGCGCACCCGCACGGGCGTGGAGGCCTATCTCGAGCCCGTGACCATGGCGACGGAGACCACGCTCGTCCTCGTCGCACACGACGGGGAGTGGACGCGCCGCCGCGTGGAGTCACCCGAAGAGGCCGGCCAGCTGGCCACGAAGTGGGGCATCCCTCTCTACGACACTCAGAAGGTGGGCTACCCCCCGCGCATGCGCGAGTGGACCGAGCGCAACAAGCGCGACCGCGGCACCCTCTAGGAACCCAACCCCTTGGCGCCCCGCACTGGCGCATGACCCCTGGCCTCATTCCATGAGGCGGCGGGGGTCCTGTCGCTCTTACAGCACTCCGCCGAGGCGCGCGAGCAGCAGGGTCTCGGCGAGCACCATGCGTTCCAGTTCCTGAAGATCGACAGATTCGTTGGGCGCGTGAATATGTGCAGCCGGGTCTTCTGCACCCATGAGCATGATCTCCGCCTGCGGCGCGACGTCGGCCAGCGAGGCGAGGAGCGGAATGCTCCCACCCTCACCGGTCTCCGCAGACGGCTTGCCGAATGCCGTCTCCATCGCCCAACGCGCTGCCTCGTAGGCCGGACCATCGGTCGCGATCGCGCATCCGCGGCCCTGTTCTCCGGGCGTGACCGTGACGTCGACACCCCACGGGGCTGCCTGACGAAGGTGATCGCACAGGGCGTCCATCGCCACCTGCGTGTCCGTGCCCGGAGGCAGTCGCAGCGACACCTTGGCGCGCGCATAGGGGATGACGGCATTGATCGCGCCCTCGACCGGCGGGGCATCCAGGCCGATGACCGACACCGCCGGCCGCGTGACCAGTCGATCGGTGAGAGGGCCGGTGCCAAGCAGCGGCTGGTCCGGGCGCATGCCCAACTCTGCACGGAACTCCGCCTCGTCGGCCTGGGCACCCTGCCACGCATAACCCGGCACGATCGTCGTGTCGCCACCATCGTCCCGCAGGGTGTCGAGGATGCGGATGAGAGCGAGCAGCGCATCGGGAGCCGGGCCGCCGTACATCCCCGAGTGCGCAGGACGCGGCAGCGTGCGCACCTCGACGGTGGCATCCACGAGGCCGCGCAGTGCCGTGACGAAGGTCGGCTCGCCCACTGCACGGTTGCCGACGTCGGCGATGACGATGACATCCGCCTGGGCGATCTCCGGGTGCTCGAGCACATACTCGGGGAGGGGGCCCCCGCACTCCTCTTCGCCTTCGATGAGGGTGACGGCCTGCACCGGCACGTGCCCGAGCACCCGCTGAAGCGCACGGATCGCACCGAGGTGCATCGCGATGCCGCTCTTATCGTCTGCGGCGCCGCGGCCGTAGAGGCGACCGTCGCGCACGGTGGGCTCGAAGGGAGGGCTCAACCATGCATTGAGGTCCCCGGCCGGTTGTACGTCGTAGTGCGCGTAGAGCAGCACCCGAGTCGCACCCTCGCCGACGCGGCCCACGACAGCAGGCTCACCCCCGTCGATGGGAAGCAACTCCGTCTGCATTCCCGCCTCAGCGAAGAGTCTGCGCGTCTCCTCCGCAGCCTCACGCACGGGCTCGCGAGGGAAGCCGGAGAAGGCACATGAGGGGATGCGCACGAGGTGCTCGAGATCCGCCTGGAGCTGGGGCATGAGGTCACGGACGGCCTCGCGCAAGGAGTCGACGGTGCAGGCGCTCATGTCAGCACAGGCTAGACGAGTGCGAGGGCGGCGCCCACGGCCGCCAAGGTGAGGAATCCCGCGGTCATCCATGCCAGGGGCGCCAGGCGCGACTCCCCTGCGCGGTCGCGCGTGAGGCTCCGCATACGGGCAGCCACGATGCCAAGAATCAACAGGCTCGGCAGCATCCATGCGAGTGACCACCACGCCTGGCCATAGACGTAGGCCGAACGCCACATGAGCAGTCCGATGAGCGACACGATGAGTGCCGTCCGCAGCCACGCCATTCGCGTGCGTGCCACTGGGTCGTCAAAGGGCAGGTCGTCCTCGTGGACGACCTCATGCTCACCCGTCCCACCCGGCATCGCCGTCACTCCACGAAGATGAGCGCGAGCCCGATGAGCAGTGCGATGACGACGAAGATCACTCCGAGCCAGAGGGCTGCACTGCTGCGACGCATCTGGCCACCTTCATGCATGACGGCATCCGCCTGGCGCCAGCGCAGGATGCCGACCACTCCGACGATCGCGCCCAATCCGATGGTGGCGATGGCCAACCAGCGGACGAGCTCCGAGCCGGACGCCACGGCCACGAACTGGTCGAGGGCCACTCCGCCAGCGACGAGCGCCAGCCCCGTGCGCAGCCAGGCGAGGAAGGTGCGCTCGTTTGCCAGGATGAAGCGGTAGTCGACGTCAGGCTTGCTCACCGGTGCCTACCTCCGCTCAGATGCCGTGCAGACCCTTGCCTACTTCTGCAGGCCCTTGGCGGCCTTCTTGGCAGCCTTAGCCTCGCGAGCCTGCTGGTCCAGCACCTCAGCCTGTTCCAGAGTGGGAGCCGACCCGCCGAGACGGGCCGGGATCCACCACGGCGAGCCTTCATAGGGATAGCGCGCGACGGTCTGGTCGAGGAGGTCGCGCATGCGCGTCTGCAATTCGACAGTGAGAGCGTCTGCGTCCTGGCCGCGCTTGGGGTGCATTGCCTCGCCCACCGTCATCGCGATCACCTTGCCGCGCGAGAAGTCCTTGTGACCGTAGGAGAGGATCCGGGCTCCGCCCAGGATGCACATGGGGATGAGGGGTACGTCGGCCGCCATCGCAATGCGCACAGCCCCAGTCTTGATGTCCTTGATGTCCATGGCGCGGCTCATCGTCGCCTCGGGGAATATGCCCACGAGCTCGCCGGCCTTGAGGTAGGTGACGGCATCGCGGAAGGACTGGCTGCCCTGCTCTCGGTCGACAGGAATGTGATGCATGCCGCGCATGAGCGGGCCACCAAGCCAGTGCTTGAAGACCGCGTCCTTGGCCATGTAGCGCACGAGGCGCTTGTCGCGACGATGCGCTGGCTCGCCGCCCAGGGCGAAATCGAGGAAGCTCGTGTGATTCATGGCGAGCAGGGCACCGCCCTCGAGGGGAATGTTCTCCTCGCCGACGACGTCGAAGCGGATGCCTAGGCCGGCGAAGACCCCCTTCGCTACTCCCGTGATGGGTCGGTAGGTCGGATCCCGTCGAAACGGTGCGCTAGCCACACCCACGACGGTATCGGCTGGCAGGCTGGGACCGTGAACGATCCCAGCGACGCGCTCGGTCAGCAACCGGATCCCTCAGACGGGGGTGATGCCGGTGCGGGGGCTCCCAGCGCAGCGGAGCGCGCCCAGGCCGTGGCTCTCGAGGACTTCATCCTGGCCCTGGGCAAAGCGCAGCTCGCTGCCGGCTACCCCGTCGACGACGTGACGTCGACGCTCAATGCCGTGGCCCGCGCCTACGACCGCACTGACTTCGGCATCTTCGTGCTACCCAACGCCGTCATGGTCGATGATCCCGTCGTCGGGCGCGCACGCGTCATCCCCGAGGGCAACGAGACCCTCCGGCTGGACCAGGCGGCCGATGTCCACGACATCGCGGTGCAGGCCCGCCGCGGCCAGCTCGATCTCGCGGAGGGCACCCACCTGCTCGAGGAGATTCCCGATAAGCCACCGCGCTTTCCCACGTGGCTGTCGATCCTGGGCTACGCCGTCGCATCCTCCGGATTCGCGCTCGTCTTCCGCGTGAGTCTCTGGGGAGTGCTCATGGCCGCGGTGTGCGGCCTCTTCGTCGGGATCATGCTCGCCTACACCCGCAAGCGCCCCAACCTGGCACCGCTCGTGCCTCCGGTGGCTGCCACGGTGTGCTCCTTTGCGGTCTTCTCCCTCGCGTCGCTGCTCGATCAGGACGTCCAGCCGCTGCGCGTCGTTGCAGCGCCGCTCATCGCCCTCATCCCCGGCGCCGCTCTCACGCGAGCAACGCAGGAGCTCGCCAGCGGCCACGTCATCTCCGGCGCCTCGCGGCTCGTGTCATCGATCGTGCAGATCCTGATCCTGACCTTCGGCGTACTCGTGGGAAGCCTGCTGGCACGCGTATCGCCCGACAACTTCG
>JBIIDD010000058.1:0-6705 GCA_044238565.1 Candidatus Nanopelagicales bacterium | reverse complement strand
GCCTGTGCCGACTGCGCGATGGCGAGGACGCACCCTGAGGGGCGCCGACTAGAGTGCGGCCATGACCGATGCTCCGCTGGAAGACCTTCCCTTCGACGAGCTGCGTCAGCGTGCCTTCCACGTCGCGGAGCATCGACTCGACCTCGGCTTCTTCGTGGATGTCTACTCCCACATGCCCGGGATGGTCGCGATCGAGGGTGAGGGCGGCGACCTGGGTTCGACTGGCGGCACGATCATCGAGTCCATCAAGGCCTTCAAGCAGATGTTCGGTGACAGCCCCGAGGTCGATGAGGACACCGAGGCCCTGCTGCGCGCCCGCTTCGCCACCTACCTGCGCGAGCACGGCAAGGGCTAGGCGCCCGCACCCTCAGTGGTCGAGGTCGCCCGCGACGAAGAGGAATGACCCCACCGCCGCGGGGAGGTCCACGAGCGTCGTTCCCGGCAACGCGTCACCCATGGCCTGCACGTTCGAGTAGGACGCGGTGCGCAGGCGCACGCGCCACGGGGTGACGCCCCCGGTGGATACGACGTAGGCGCCGCTGGGACCCATGGCCGACTCGAGCGAGGAGTACGCCGCGCCTTCGGGTGCGCGCACCACCTTGGGAAGGCGTACGTCGATCGGCCCCTCGGGAACCATGGCCCAGCAGGCCTCGATGACATCCAGGTCTGCGGTGACCTGCTCGGCGAGCACCCGGTAGCGGGCGAGTGCATCCCCCTCCTGCGCTGTGACGACCCGCAGGACATCGCGCAACTCCGGGTAGGCGAGTGCGGGAGCATCTCGTCGCAGGTCCTCATCGAGACCGCTCGCGCGTGCGACGGGACCGCCCACGCTCCAGTGCATGGCCGCATCCGTGGGAAGGACTGCTATGCCCGGCGGCACGGTGAGAGCGATGGCGTCGAGTAGCGCGGGGATCGCCTGGCGGGTGAGGTCGACGGCGGCGCGGATCTCATCGCCCCACCCGGCGGGAGCATCGTGTGCCAGTCCACCGATGCGTGTCACCATCGGATGGACGCGGCCTCCGCTGATGGTCTCCAGGCAGCGCAGCCACGCCTCGCGAGCAGCCATGCCGGGGGCATGGGTGACTGAGACACCACGGGGAGGCAGTGTCGCGGCGCCCGCCAGGTGAAGCAGTGCAGCGGACGCCCGACTGATCTCGCACAGCAGCGTGCGCAGCCATGTGGCTCGCGGGGGCACCTCGATGCCGAGCAACTCCTCCACTGCCGTGGCGAGTGCAATCTCGGAGACTGCGGCGCCAAGCCAGTCGTGGCGGTTGGCGAGCATGAGCGCCTGTCGATAGTCACGTGCCTCGAGGAGCTTCTCCGTCCCCCGATGCAGCAGGCCCGGCTCGGGATCCGCCGACAGGACCAGGTCGCCGTCGATACGGCACCTCAGTCGGAGCGCGCCGTGTCCGGAGGGATGCAGGTCGCCGAGATCGAGGGAGATGTCGGCAGGCGCCATGCCTGTGCCGACGGTCGCCTCGGTCATGCCGGCAGCATGCCAGAGTGGAGGCATGGATCAATCGGCTGATGCCTTCGCACCACCGGCTGCCGGGTGGATCCCTGTGTCACCCCGACTCGCCACGGCGCGGCGCATCACGCTCGCTCTCGGGTACCTCCTCGTGGTTGCGGGTGGCGTCGTACTTGCGCTGAGCCCACTCGCCACCGTGTGGCTCGTGGCGTATGCAGCGGCAGCGCTCCTGGCGTTCGTGTGGGCCTGGTGGATCATCGGACGACGCGTGCACTCGTTCGGCTACGCCGAACGCCAGGACGACCTCCTTGTCGTCAGTGGAATCCTCATCCGTCGACTCGTGATCGTGCCCTACGGACGCATGCAGATGGTCGATCTGCGCGCGGGTCCCATCGATCGATGGCTGGGCATCTCGACTGTGCAGTTGCACACCGCGGCGGCCACCACCGACGCCACCATCCCCGGCCTGCTCCCTGTGGATGCGGCTGCGCTGCGCGATCGTCTTGCGGCACGCGGTGAGGAGAGGACCGCCGGCCTGTGATGGCCCCGCGGCGCACGAACCCGTTGAGTCCGCTCATCCAGGCCGCACCGGCCCTGCCCGCGGTGGCGCTCTTCTTCATCGGACCGGGTGCCGGCATGGTCGAGCGCAGTGGCGTACCCCTCGTGCTCCTTGTGATTGCCGGGGCGTTGGTCGGCTATGCCGCCTTCGTTGCCGTCGCTTGGATGTCGTGGTGGCGCCGCACCTTCTGGATCGATGACGACGGCGACCTGCGCCTGGACTCCGGCCTGCTGCAGCGCTCCGCGCGGCGACTTCAGCTCTCGCGGCTGCAGAGCGTCGACATCGTCGCCCCATTCCTTGCTCGCCTGGCAGGTCTGGTCGAGGTGCGCGTGGAGGTAGCGGGAGCAGGTGACTCGCGCATCGTCCTGCGCTATCTCACGCGATCGGAGGCGGATGCCCTGCGCGCCCGCATCCTCCCGCTTGCTCACGGAGATTCCCTCACGGATACGCCGCCCTCCGAGCACCTCGCTCGAGTACCCACGGGGCGACTCCTCGCCAGTCTGCTCCTGAGATCCGTCACCGCAGCCCTTCTGCTCGCGACGATCATGCTCATCGTCGTGACCTCACTCACGCAGGGGCCCGCAGGAATCGTTCTCGTGCTGATCACCGGTGGCCTGCCCATCCTGTCTGTGGTCGCGGAATTCCTCGCCAACTACGGCTTCCAGGTCTCCCGCACGCCGGATGGCCTGCGTATTCGCAGGGGTCTGCTGTCCACTCAGTCCCGCACCATCCCCCCCGACCGCGTACATGCCGTATCGATCGTGTCCCCGCTCCTCTGGCGGCGCTGGGACTGGGTGCGCGTCACCGTCACGATCGCCGGCGTGGAGGGTGACGAGGTGCGACCGGATGTCCTCATCCCCGTCGCTCCGCGGGCGGAGGCGCTGCGACTCATCGCCGAAGTGCTCCCCGACGTCGATGTGGATGCCCTTCCCTTCGAGAGCGCGCCGGTCCGGGCGCGGTGGCGTGCACCCCTCACCTGGCGGTCACTCGCGTGCGCCATCACGCCCCAGGTCATTGCTGCGCGTTCGGGTCGCATCACCCTGCGGACATCGATCGCACCTCACGCCCGCGTTCAGTCGGTGCGCGTGACCCAGGGTCCTTGGGAGCGGAGCTTTGGCCTGGCATCGCTTCACGCTGATGTTGCCCCCGGTCCGGTGGATGTCGTCGGCCGTCATCTCTCCGTGGATCTGATCGGACCGCTCGCGCAGGAGGAGGCCGACCTCATGCGCCGCGCGCGACTGCGCGGATGAGCGCCGAGACCTGGTCTCAGGCGTGGCGTCGTGCCGCGCGGGACTTCTGGCGCTCGGAGGAGCCCAGCCGTCACTTCGCCACCTCCGCGAGCCCGCTCGTCGCAGATCGAATCGCTGAGATCGTCCGCGACGTCGATGCGAGGCTCGAGTATCCGACCGACTTCACGGTTGTCGACATCGGCTGCGGCGATGGGCATCTGCTCGCCCTCGTGCGAGAGCGCTGCGGCGACCTGGCGGTGCGCGCCCGGTGGATCGGCATCGATCTCCGCCCAGCACGACTGAGGGGAATCGAGTCGATCGTCCTCGAAGCGCCGGGGGCAGCGCCCTTGGCCCCTTTCCGCGGTGTGGCCATGGCGCACGAGTGGCTCGACGAGATCCCCTGCGATGTGGTGGAGCGCGACGACGAGGGCGTCGATCGCCTCGTGCTTGTCGACGGAGACGGCTTCGAGACCCTGGGACCGGCCGTGGGCGACGTCGGCGCATGCGCCGAGCTCGGGGTCGATGCGCACCAGGCGCGAGCGTGGCTCGATCGATGGTGGCCGCTGAGTGAGCCGGGTGACCGGGCAGAGCTGGGCGTCGAGCGCGACCGTGCGTGGCAGTGGATGAGCACACTTGTCGAGGACGGCACGATCCTTGCCACGGACTACGGTCATGCGCGTGACGAGCGCGAAGCCCACTACCGATCCGGCACCCTGGTCGGCTACCGGGCGGGACGTGTGGTGCCGCCGGTGCCGGATGGCGCAGCCAACATCACGGCACATGTGGCCTGGGACGCCTGTGCCGCTGCGGTGGCCGGCACCAGGCTGACGTCACAGCGAGATGAGGTGCCTGTCGCCTCCATCGGTGAGCAACCCGGAGCGGCAGATGTCGAGCGCCACTTCGCGTCACTGAGGCTTCGCGATCCAGCTCGACGTGGTGGGCTCGGGTGGCTGCGCTGGGACGCCCGGCGCTGAGAGTCGGCGATACGTCTACCCTGCCGATGTGGTGAGTCCGCCCCCGCGTCTGCGCGTCGGCATCGTCGGCACCGGACGTGCCGGTGCTGTCATCGGCGCGGCCCTGCGTCGGGCAGGTCATGAGGTGGTGGCGTGCTCGGCCCGCGGCGACATCTCGCGGGTGCGCGCCGAGGCGCTGCTGCCCGGAGTCCCCATCGCCGACCCGCACGAGGTTGCCCGGTCATGCGATCTGCTCGTCCTCGCCGTACCCGACGATGCCCTGGCGTCGGTGGTAGACGCGCTGGCATCGGATGTGCACCCGGGACAGATCGTGATGCACCTGTCCGGGCGGCACGGCCTTGCGATCCTCGCGCCCCTGGACGGCGTGATCCCCATCGCAGCGCACCCGGTGATGACCTTCACCGGCACGAGCCTCGACCTCGACCGTCTCGACGACTGCCCCTTCGGCGTGACGGCTAATGGCGAGGGGGCCTCCATTGCGACGGCGCTGGTGATGGAGATGGGCGGCGATCCCGTCGATGTCGACGATGAACGACGCACGCTGTATCACGCGGCACTCGCGCACGGCGCCAACCATCTCGTCACCCTGGTTGCACAAACCCTCGATCTGCTCGCTGCGGCGGGCGTGGCTGAGCCCGAGCGCATCGCGCGCCCACTGCTCACTGCGGCACTCGACAACGCGCTGCGCGAGGGGGATAGGGCGCTCACGGGACCGGTGGCCCGTGCCGATCACGCGACCGTGCGCGCCCACGTGGAGGAGATGCCCGACGCCGACGTGGAGCGCACCTATCGCGCCCTCGCGCTCGCGACGGTGGATCGCGCACGCGCGGTGGGCACGCTCACCGACGCCGATGCCGATGCCCTGCGCGCGATCCTGTCCGAGGATGAGCGATGACCCGGCTGGTGCGCACGCGCGAGGAGCTCGACGCTGCGACGGCCGACACGGTGCCGACAGCGGTCGTCATGACGATGGGTGCTCTGCACGAGGGACACGCCCAGCTCATGCGCGAGGCGCGACGGCACCTGCCGACCGAGGGTCGCGTCATCGTCACCGACTTCGTCAACCCGACGCAGTTCGGCGCCGGTGAGGACTTCGACCACTATCCCCGCACTCTCGAGGCCGATGTCGAGGTGTGCGAACGCAATGGCGTGGACATCGTCTTCGCGCCCTCGGTGTCCGAGGTCTACGGCGGTGCGGAGCTCGGCATCACGGTCGATCCCGGTCCGCGGGGCGCCATCCTGGAGGGTGCGAGCCGGCCTGGGCACTTCGCTGGTGTGCTCACCGTCGTCGCCAAGCTGATGCACATCACCCGACCTGAGATCGCCCTCTTCGGGGAGAAGGATTACCAGCAGCTCGTGCTCATCCGAGACATGGTGCGTGCGCTGGACTTCCGCGTGCAGGTCGTCGGCGTTCCGACCGTGCGCGAGTCCGATGGCCTGGCCATGAGCAGCCGCAATCGCTATCTCTCGGCCGCAGCGCGCGTGAG
Source organism: Candidatus Nanopelagicales bacterium (assembly GCA_044238565.1). Classification (GTDB taxonomy): domain Bacteria; phylum Actinomycetota; class Actinomycetes; order S36-B12; family S36-B12; genus Mxb001. Next base: position 988 of record JBIIDD010000058.1, on the reverse strand, counting down.
GGCTGCGGCTATCCCACGCGCGCTCCAGGCGGGCCGGGACGCTGCCGGATCGGGCGCTGCGGGTGTCGCTGCTGCGGCACGTGCGCTCTTGGAGGCCGAGGGGATCGACATCGACTACGTCACCGTGACCGACGAGGCGCTGGGTGAGCCGGAGCCCGGTGGCAGCGGGCGCCTGCTCGTCGCCGTTCGCGTGGACGAGACAAGGCTCATCGACAATGTCGGTATCGACCTAGGCGATGGGACATGAGCCGACTGAATGCCGCGCCACCCGGATGGACCGCACGCGCCGATGTGGTCATCGTGGGCTCGGGCGTCGCGGGTCTCACCGCGGCACTCCATGCCCGGCGCACGGGTCGGACCGTGCTCCTCGTGACCAAGGGCCGCGTCGAGGAGGGTTCGACGCGCTGGGCCCAGGGCGGCATAGCCGCGGCGCTGGCCGATGACGACACCCCCGAGGAGCACCTGCACGACACGCTCGTCGCGGGCGCAGGTCTGTGCGATGTCGATGCCGTGACCGCGCTGGTGACCGAAGGCCCGGACCGCGTCCGTTCCCTTATCGACCTGGGAGCGCACTTCGACCTGGACTCGGCCGGTGCACTGGCTCTCACGCGCGAGGGTGGGCACCACCGCGACCGCATCGCGCATGCCGGCGGCGATGCGACTGGAGCGGAAATCTCCCGCGCTCTCGTCGCCGCCGTCGCACTCGACCCGGGCATCGAGCTCATCGAGGGCGCCCTCGTGCTTGATCTGCTCCGTGATGAGGACGGCGGCGCCCAGGGGGTGACCCTCCACGTCATGGGCCAGGGCCAGCGCGACGGCGTCGGCGCTGCGCTCGCGCCCGCTGTCGTGCTCGCCACCGGCGGCTTCGGACAGGTCTTCGCCCAGACCACCAATCCCGCCGTCGCCACCGGCGATGGGGTTGCCCTGGCCCTGCGGGCCGGTGCCGAGGTCGCGGACCTGGAGTTCGTGCAATTCCACCCCACTGTCA
>JBIIDD010000057.1:0-6783 GCA_044238565.1 Candidatus Nanopelagicales bacterium | reverse complement strand
TTCCTCGACGTCGACGAACGCTGACACCGTCATGCGCGTCGTGGTCGCGCGTGTGGGCCGCGCACTCGGAGTCAAAGGCGACGTTCTCGTCGATGTGCTCACCGACGAGCCCGAGCGCAGGTTGATCGCGGGTGTCGATGTGCACATCATGGGCAGTGATCGCACCCTGCGCATCGAGTCCGAGCGTCCTCATGGTGGCCGACTGTGCCTGCACTTCGTCGGCGTCGATGACCGCTCGGCTGCGGAGTCGCTGACGGGCTCGATGCTCGAGGCGGAGCGCGCGGAGGGGGAGCGCCCTGATGATCCCGACGAGTACTACGACGATGCACTCGTCGGTCTTGAGGTCGTCACGGAGTCAGGGGAGCACATCGGTTCGGTGACCGAGGTCCTCCATCTGCCAGCGCAGGATGTGCTCGCCGTGCGCGCAACCCCGGATGCACCGGAGATCCTCGTCCCCTTCGTCACCGAGATCGTGCCCGTCGTCGACATCGACGCGGGTCGGATCGTCATCCGGCCGCCCGAGGGACTGCTCGAGGGCGAGGACGCGGAGGAGGTGCCGTGAGGATCGACATCGTCACGATCTTCCCCGATTACCTCGCCCCGCTGGGGCTCTCGCTCGTCGGCAAGGCACGCGAGCAGGGCTTGATCGACATCCGCGTGCACGACCTGCGCGACCACACCCACGATCGGCACCGCACCGTCGACGACGAGCCGTACGGCGGGGGACCGGGCATGGTGATGCGCCCCGAGCCCTGGGGAGAGGCGCTCGACGCGATCCTTCCCAAGCATGATGTGCCGCTCCTCGTCATCCCGACGCCTTCGGGAGTGCCCTTCGACCAGGCACTCGCCCTGTCGTGGGCACAGCGTCCCGGCATGGTGATCGCCTGCGGTCGCTACGAGGGCATCGATGCGCGCGTTGCGGAGGATTACGCCGACCGCGCGGATGTCGTACCCGTCTCGCTCGGCGACTACGTCCTCGCGGGTGGGGAGGTCGCGGCGCTGGCCATCGTCGAGGCCGTCGCACGACTCCTGCCGGGAGTCGTGGGCAACGAGGAGAGCATCACCGACGACTCCTTCGCCCCCGGTGCCATGGAAGGCCTGCTCGAAGGGCCCGTCTATACCCGGCCCCAGGAGTGGCGAGGTCACGAGGTGCCCGACGTCCTGCTCTCCGGCGACCACGCGCGCATTGCGGCATGGCGGCGCGAGCAGGCGGAGCAGCGGACGAGCGACCGACGTCCGGATCTGCGGGAGGGGTAAACGGTGATCGAGGGCTCACCCCGACGTGTGGTCGATCCGCTGCCGGCGATCGAGAGTTCCGCCTCCGTCATCGTGATTGGTGCAGGGATGGCGGGCTTGTGCGCTGCGGTCGAACTCCTCGAAGCTGGTTGCGACGTCACCGTGCTCGAAGCACAGCATCGCGTGGGCGGTCGCGTGCGCACGCGACGTGACTTCGCGGATGGTCTCTATATCGAGGAGGGCGCCACGCGTTTTCCGGATGTGCATCACTACACGGCCCACTACCTCGAGCGTTTCGGTCTGCCGCTCATCAATTTCGATCGACCGGACATGGGTCAGACGCTGCGCATCATGGGCCACGACGTCCACCAGCATGCAGACGGGCACGGTGATGGCTCGCAGGACGCCTGGCCCGCCGAACTGGATCTCCACCCCCAAGAGCGTGCGCTGACCCTCGACGGATTGACGGACCTCTACGTCACGCCACTGCTCGCCGAGATCGGAGACCCGCTGGCGCAGGGATGGCCATCCGAGGACCTGCGGACGCGCTACGACTCGCTCGGTTACGCGGACCTGCTGCGTTCCCGTGGCGCATCCGAGGGTGCGATCCGGGCGCTCTCACTCGGCTTCCATGTGGGCGAGGGACCCAACAGCATGTCCGCGCTGTGGTGGCTCGAGGCGATGGCGCTGGACGCGGGGGCCCGCAGTGCCGTCAAGGTCCAGGGTGGCAATGACCGATTCGCCGAGGCCTTTGCGCGACTCCTGCCCGGGCGCATCCGCCTGGGACGAGTGGTCCGACGCGTGGTCGATGACGGCGATGCTGTGACGGTGCATGTCGATTCGCCCATGCGCGCCGAGACGTATCGCGCCGACTACGTCATCAGCACGATTCCGCTGCCCCTCCTGCTTGATGTGCACTTCGAGCCCGAGCTCGATCCGCAGCGGCGAGAGGCCATCGCCGCGGTCCCGTATGCATCGCTGTCGCGCGTTGCGCTGCAGTGCCGCGAGCGCTTCTGGCTGGAGCGTGATCGCTCGGGTTTCGAGGCGACGGACGAGGAGATCGCCGAGGTCTGGGACCTCACCGTGGGGGAGCCGGGCATACGAGGGGTGCTCGTCGCGTACTCCGGCGGCAATGAAGCGCGGCGAGTGACCGCCATGCCTGCCGACGAGCGACTCGCGTACACGGTCGAGCGCCTGGAGGCGCTCCTACCCGGTCTCGCCGAACACGTGGAGGGCGGCGCATCGATCTGCTGGGATGCCGAGCCTTGGTCTCGCGGTGGAGGCGCATGGTTCCGGCCCGGTCAGAGTGGCCTGCGCTCTGCGCTCGCTCCACCCCATGGTCGAGTGCACTTCGCAGGCGAGGCAATCTCCCACTGGCCCGGGTGGGTGCAGGGATCCTTCGAGTCGGCCAGACGCGCGGCTGCTGAGGTTCTCGCGGAGTCCACAGGAGCGAACGCCTGAGGATCGTCATCGTCGGCGCCGGCATCGCCGGCCTGAGCCTGGCGCACGAGCTCACCCGCCGCGGACTCGACGACATCGTCGTACTCGAGCGGACACCGGTCTTCGAGCACGTCGGGGGAGGGATCCACGTCCCTGCCGATGGCCCTCGACCTCGACGACTGACCCTGAGGCTCGGGGGGAGACCGGCCGTATGGCACACTTTCGGGGCGCTCCCGCCCATACGGGGGCCGGCCCGCCACAGGGGGCCGGCCGCAGGGAGCGGATCTCCCGCCCGATCCCGGGTGGGGAGCCGTGCCACTCCTCTGGGGTGGATCGACCGCGGGCGACCTGTGGCGCCGGCAGGAAGTGATTGCGCCATGCAGACCCTCGACGATCTCGACTCCGCATCCCTCCGCACAGACATCCCGAATTTCCGCGCCGGTGACACCGTCAAGGTTCACGTCAAGGTCGTCGAGGGCAACAAGACGCGCGTCCAGGTCTTCCAGGGCGTCGTCATCGGTCGGGCGGGCGATGGAGTCCGCGAGACCTTCACGGTCCGCAAGGTCTCCTACGGCGTGGGCGTGGAGCGCACCTTCCCGCTGCATACGCCCATCATCGACAAGGTCGAGATCGTCTCCCGAGGCGATGTCCGCCGCGCCAAGCTCTACTACCTGCGCAACCTCCGCGGCAAGGCTGCCAAGATCAAGGAGCTGCGCGACACCCCTCCCGCCACTGCGGAGTGAGGCTGGCGCGCAGGGCCTGAGCGGTACTGTCGGACGATCATGAGCGACACCGGTCCGCGCCAGGGAACCCACGTGGATCAGGAGACGTCCGAGAGCGTGTCACAGTCGGAGCGCCGCCGTCCGCGGATTCCTGCGTGGTTGGAGTTCCCACTTCTCATCGTGGGTGCGTTCCTCGTTGCCTTTGTCGTCAAGACGTTCCTGGTCCAGGCGTTCTACATTCCTTCCGGGTCGATGGAAGACACTCTCCAGGTCGGCGACCGGGTGCTCGTCAACAAGGTCGTGTATCACCTGCGTCCGATCGAGCGTGGCGACATCATCGTCTTCGATGGCACGGGCTCCTTCGTCAGCGGAGACATCGTGGAGCCCGAGCGCTCACCCGTCGAGGCGGTGGGCCGGCTCCTGGGTGAGATCGTCGGGCTCGCCCCGCCACGGGACACGGACTTCATCAAGCGGGTGATCGGTGTCGGGGGCGATCGTGTCGTGTGCTGCGACGCCGACGGTCGCATCACGGTCAACGGCGTTGCGCTCGACGAAGAGGCCTACCTCTATCGCAACAACCCCCCGAGCAAGCAGCCGTTCGACGTCCTCGTCCCCGAAGGCACCCTGTGGATGATGGGTGACCACCGCTCGGCGTCAGCTGACTCCCGCTCGCACATGGGCGATCCCGGTGGCGGCTTCGTCCCGGTCGACCGCGTGATCGGACGCGCCTTCGCCGTCGTGTGGCCCGTGGGCAACGCTCAGTTCCTCGAGATCCCGCAAACCTTCGACCAGCCTGCTCTGGATGGGTCCGGATCGTCACCGTGAGCACTTCGTCGCTGCAGCGTCCCGACGACGACACCCAACCCATCCCGGTCGTGCGAGGGCGCCATGCCGCCCCACGTCCTAAGCGCTCCCCGCGCCGGTGGGCCCTCATCATCGCCCGGGAAGCCGGGATCATCGCCGCGATCGTGATCGTCATCTTCATCGTCCTACGACTGATCATCGGGCAGATCTCCTACGTCGCGGATGACGCGATGGAGCCCACGCTGTCTGCGGGGGATCGCGTGCTCGTCACCACCTGGGGCGAGCCTGCCGCCGGCGATGTTGTCCTCGTGCGCAGTGCTGACGCCTGGGCGAGCCCCGCAGACACCTCGGTCGCGAGGGTGATCGCGACGGCGGGCCAGCGGGTGGTCTGCTGCGATGCCGGCCGGATCAGCGTCAACGGGGTAGCCCTCGACGAGTCGTACGTCTCGGGAGCGACGGACCAGGTGGAATTCGACACCGTCGTTCCCTCCGGCCGGGTCTTCGTCCTGGTGGACGATCGCGCCACCGCCCGTGACAGTCGTGCCCTGCTCGATACGCAGGGCGGCACGCTCGCAAGGGACGATGTGCTGGGGCGTGTGGTCCTGGTGGCGTGGCCGCCCCGGGGACTCGTGGACTGACGCGACCATGGCGGTCACCCTGCGTGTCGAGCGATCGCTTCTGCGGCAGCGCCCGCCGGGTGCTCTCCTGGCTGCCATCGACGAGGTCGGCCGCGGCGCTCTTGCAGGCCCCGTTGCCGTCGGTGTCGTCGTCCTCGATGTCGATGCGCCATCGGCGCCCAAGGGGGTGCGCGATAGCAAGGAATGCGACCCGGCGACTCGAGAGCGCCTCGCACCCCTGGTGCGTGCGTGGGCGCGCCGCAGCGCCGTCGGGATGTCGTCCTCCGCAGAGATCGATGCGGTGGGAATCACCCGTGCGCTCGCGATTGCCGCGGCGCGCGCTATCAACGCGACGGGAGTCCGCCCGGATCTCGTGCTTCTCGACGGCAAGCACGACTGGCTGTCGCGCGTGGCCCCTGGCGCCGAGGTGGTCACGCGTGTCAAGGCCGACACCACCTGTGCGGCCGTGGCCGCATCGAGCATCATCGCCAAGGTTGCCAGGGACTCCCTCATGGTGGACCTGGCGGTGAGGCATCCGGAGTACGAATGGGACTCCAACAAGGGGTATGCCGCACCCGACCACCTGGCTGCACTCGAGCGCCATGGCCCGTCACCCTGGCATCGGCTGAGCTGGCGGCTCCCTGGGGTGTCCACAGGCACCAACTGACGGAGTCATCCCCAGCCCGGGGAACGCACGCTTCGGACCCGTCGCTCCGCGACCACGCTGCCCGCGAGGGCCGCCGGCCCGCGGAGGGAGAGCGATGGGCAGGCAGCATCTGCAGCGGGGACGCTGGGGCGAGGACTTCGCCGTCCGACACCTCGAGCGCCTAGGTCTGGCCGTGATCGATCGCAATTGGCGATGCCGCGATGGCGAGATCGACATCGTCGCGCGGGATTCCGAGACGGACACGATCGTCATCTGCGAGGTCAAGACCCGCAGCACGGAGGACTTCGGATCCCCGCTTGCTGCGGTGACGCCTCGCAAGGTGCGGAGACTTCGCGCTCTGGCAAGCGAGTGGATGCGTGCCCATGATCACCATGCGCACGAGGTGCGCATCGACGTGATCGGGATCCTCCTGAGCCGGGCGGGAGCTCCCAGCGTCGAGCACCTGCGCGGGGTTGCCTGATGGTGGCGCGGTGCCGCACGGCTGTCGTGGTCGGAGTTGCCGCCCGCCCCGTCGATGTCGAGGCTGACGTGGGCTCCGGGCTGCCGGGTCTCACCATCGTGGGACTCGCCGATACCGCGGTGAGCGAATCCCGCGATCGGGTGCGCGCCGCCATCGAGCACAGCGGGCTGTCGTGGCCACGCACACGCGTGACGGTCGCGCTCCTGCCCGCCTCCTTGCCTAAACGCGGGTCGGCCCTCGACGCCGCCATCGCCGTCGCCATCCTCGCGGCGTCCGAGCAGGTCCCTGCTGAAGCGGCTGCGGGCACATGCGTGCTCGGCGAGTTGGGTCTCGACGGACGCATTCACGCCGTGCCCGGATCCATCGCCGCTGCACTGGCCATCCAGGGGGATGGCAGTCGACTGCTCGTTCCTTCGTGCGGTGTCGGCGAGGCCGCACTCGTGCCGGATGTGGACGTCGGAGGCGTGCGCGACCTTGCTCATCTCGTGGCCGTGCTCCGAGGCGAGTCCTCGCCCGATCGCGTCGGTGCCGATGTCGCGTGCGACGCACCGCCGCCACCCGATCTTGCCGATGTCCGAGGACAGGCAGAAGCGCGCCGTGCGCTCGAGGTCGCAGCGGCGGGGGGTCATCACCTCGCGATGATCGGCATCCCCGGCGTGGGCAAGACCCTGCTCGCTGAGCGCATCCCGGGGCTCATGCCCATGCTCGACGACGGCACCGCTCTCGAGGTGACCTCTATCCAGTCGGCCGCCGGATTGGATCCCCGCGGCCTCGTACGACGGGTTCCCTTCCAGGCACCGCACCACTCCGCGTCCACGACGGCGATCATCGGCGGAG
>JBIIDD010000056.1:0-6824 GCA_044238565.1 Candidatus Nanopelagicales bacterium | reverse complement strand
CGCTGCGATGACGACCGCGACGCGTGCCACCCGGTGAGACGTGCGGGGTGATTCGGAGGAGGGTGCGCCAGCCTCGAGGACATCCATGGCGGCTAGCGGATCGAGCCGGTGAGAGGGGTCATCTCAGGGAGGTCGTCGGTGATGGGGATACCCACGATCCACGGGTACGCCGTGCTGCCGCGTACGACGTAGACCTGCGCGTATGCCACCGGCGCCTCGTCGTTGCTTCCCGCGCGGGGCGACAGGAGCCACAGCAGCGGAATTCCCTTGCCGCTGCGGCGGTCTGCGGAGCCGAGACCGCGCAGGTCGGGACCATCCAGCGGGGTGACCACGAAGCGATCACCGGTAGCTTCGATGTCGACGAAGAGACCGATCGTCTCCAGGGGTGGCTCGCCTCCCTGGCGAGCCGCTGTGACGGCGATCCCCGGCGCGGGCCCTGATCCCTCGCACGCCGTCGCCAGGACCGCTTCCCACGACTCCCGCGCCGCGGGAGACAGAGGCACGATTGCTCCTTCGGTGGAAGCGAGAAGCGTCACGTCGCTGTCTGTGCGCCAGCGGTAGCCGGCCTCGTCGAGGTCGGTGCCCTCGCTCGCGAGGGAGCAGTCCACCGGCGCCACCGTGATCTCCATGTCGGTGAAGGAGCCGGGCCCGACCGTCACGGCCGGTTGCTCCTCCACGTAGGCAATGGAGTCGGTGGAGGACGGCACTACGTTCACCGGATTCCGTGGATCGCCGCCTACCGTGACACGCAGGGTGACCCCGGGGAGTGCCGCACCCGCGGGTGTCGCGAGCCCGCCGATCGGGGGGGCGGCGACCACGGTCACCGCCGTCGGGCCCACCACGGTGATCGCGGTGATCTCGAGTGCGTCGGAGGTGGGCGGTCGACTCGTCCACCAGGTGAGTCCAGCGGCGATGGCAGCGAGGGCGATCCCGCCGGCGATGACGGCAGTGACGATCAGTCCCGTGGCGCGCTGGCGCGACGAGGGTGCGCGGCCCGAGTCGAGGACCTCGCCCTGGTTGAAGCCCGCCATGTCGGCAGGCTAGGTCGATTCCTCCTGTGGCGCCTTTCGGATGAAGATCGCCTTGAGTGTCACGGCGAGGAGGATCGCGATCGTCGACGCGATGAGGGTGAAGCCCACACGATCCTCCGCCACCCGCACCTGATCGAATCCGGTCGAACTCAGCAGGATGACCGCCGGGGTGAGGACGGTGACGTATTCCCAGTAGGGCCGCTTGAGCACATAGCGCAGGGATAGCGCCGCAAAGATCAGGATTCCCCCGATCATCAGGTCCACTGTCGAGGGCAAGGCGATGAGGATCAGCGCGAGGGCGACGACAGAGCCCACGAGCGTGCCCGCGAGGCGTTGAAGCGACTTGGTAACGGTGTCGTGGGCACTCGGCTGCAGCAGGATGATGAGCGTGAGCAGGAGCCACGCGCCCTGGTGGAACTTCGCAAAGGTGAGCACCGCCCACGCTGCGACGCCCAGGACGATGGCCATCAGCAGGCCGTAGGCGATGGCGCCCCGCAGCCCCACCTGCTTTCGCGCGATCTCGGACTTGGGCTGTCCGAGGAGGAGCCGCGCGCTTGCCGTGGCCCACAGCCCGCCGAGCGTGAGGACCGCGCCTGACATGAGTGCTGCGGGGACGGTGGTAAGGGGTGGCACGGGCGGGGGCGCGACCAGGATGAAGCTGATGAAGACCGGCACCATGAGCACCGGACTGTGGATCCCCCTCTTCGCCGTCAGCGCGCTCGCACCGGTGAGGACCCCGAAGAACACCGCTCCCGCGAGCGTGTAGGGGTTGAGGAGTGCGGCTATGGCTCCGGCGACCCCGGCGATGGCTGAGACGATCACCGCGAGCTTCATGTCGTAGAACACCGCGCTGATCGCGATGATCCCGCCGTAGACGAACATCGCTGCGAGGCCGAACTGCCCGCTGATACCCAGGAGGACCGGGGGCGCCATCAGTGCGATGGTGAGCAGTCCGATGAGGAGCAGGCGCTGCTTGCGTGTGGCCTTGGGCATCAGGTGAACCGTCCCTGTCGGGCGCGGGCGTACCACGCCAGGCCGAGTGCTGCGGCGCTCACCGCGGCGGCTGCCGCCCCTACGGCGACTGCCTGACGCTTCTCGATCGCGAGGCGGCTGCGCATCGACACCGGACGTGCGAAGTCGACGACCGGCCAGTTGCGCTCAGACGCGATACGGCGCAGGTCTGCATCGGGATTGACGGCCGTGGGATGCCCGACGGCATCGAGCATGGGAAGGTCGGTCACCGAGTCGGTGTAGGCGTAGGACCTCGTGAGGTCGTAACCTCGTTCGTCGGCCAACTCGCGCATCGCCTGGGCTTTGCCCTCGCCGTAGGCGTAGTAGAGGATCTCGCCCGTATACCTGCCGTCCTCCACGACGAGTTGCGTGCCGATCGCGACATCCGCCCCGAGGCGTTCCCCGATGGGCTCTACCACCTCCGTGCCCGACGACGAGATGATGACGATGTCGCGCCCCTCTGCGCGGTGCGCCTCCATGAGCGCTACGGCCTCGTCGTAGACCGCCGGGTCGATGATGACGTCGATCGTCTCTGCGACGATCTCGCGCACCTTGGCCACATCCCAACCTGTGACGAGGTCGGACATGTAGCGGCGCATTGTCTCCATCTGATCGTGATCGGCGCCGGAGGCAAGGAAAATGAACTGCGCATAGGCGCTGCGGATGACGTCGCTTCGGCCGATGAGCCCTCCGCGATAAAAAGGTCGCGCGAAGGCCAGGGCGCTCGACGTCGCGAGAATCGTCTTATCGAGGTCGAAGAACGCCGCGGCGCGGGACACAGGGGCACGCTACCGCTGGATGACCTATCCACAGGGGCACCGATGCGCCTTCGTCCCCAGGGAATCGCGTGAGGGCTGCTGTCGGGCGTGGGGAAGGCGAGCCTCCCGACATGACCGACACCGCCCGCCCCTTGCTCATCACTGCCGATCCCTACCTCCTCGACGAGGTGGTGCGGCTTGCGGCCGCCGCTGGAGTGGAGATGACCGTCCGCGAGGAGCCGACGGTCTCCACCTGGTCGCAGGCTCCCCTCATCTTCGTCGGAGACGACGTGCTGGGCACGACGGCATCACGAGCACTTCCGCGCCGCGACTCCATCGTCGTCGTACGCCGTGGCAGTGGGCTGGGCGGCGAGCACACTCCGGCCGCCACCTGGCAGGGCGCGGTGGCGCTCGGCGCCGAGCATGTGGCCGAGCTGCCGGATGCAAGTCGATGGGTGGTGGACCGACTCGCTGAGTCCGGCGATCCGATGGCGTCGGGTGGGCCGGTGATCTCATGCGTCCCGGCCGTCGGCGGCGCGGGCGCGACCACCCTCGCCGGAATCCTGGCCCGCGAGGCACGCGGCCTGCTGGTCGACATCGATCCCTACGGCCCGGCGGTGCCTGTCGACGGTGGAGTGCGGTGGCCGGATCTCACCGACACGCGGGGCCGGATCCCGCCAGGCTCCCTGCGCACCGCCTTGCCCAGTGCGCACGGCACGCATGTGCTCACGGGCACTCCTGATCGGCGCTACTCGATTCCTGGTGAAGCTTTGGCATCCGTCCTCGAGTCGGGCGCGCGTGGGTTCAGCTGCACGATCGTCGACACGCCGCGGTGCGACGGCGACGCGACCCGGATCGCCTGGTCGCGCAGCGACGTGGTGCTCATCGTCGCGGGTCCGCATCCGGCCAGTGCGGCACGCGTCCCAGCAGTGATCGAGGGGATCCAGGAGGTGTGCACGCAGGTTGCCGTCATCGCGCGCACGGGTCCGCGTGATTCCGGCGTCTGGTGCGCCGCCGAGGCCTCGCAGTGGCAGGTGCCCGTGCTGGCGCCCTTCCGTCACGAGCGCACGCTCGCCCAAGGGGACCACGCCTTCCATGCCCCGCGTTCGGCTGGGCGTCGACGTGCACGCGAGATCCTCGATTCCCTGGCGCCGGGGGCCCGGTCATGACGGCCGCGCTGGTGGATCGCGTGCGCCGCAGGCTGGTCGACGACGGCATCACCCGCGTGCCCGACTCCGCTCGCGTCGCCGCGGCGCTGCGAGAGGAGGGTGTGGTGCTGGGCGATGAGTCCCTCCTGGACCTCGTCGGCTCGCTGCGCGATGAGTTGGGCGGGCTCGGACCGCTGCAGTCGCTTCTGCTCGACCCTCGTGTCACCGATGTCCTGGTCAACGGCCCCAGCGACGTCTGGATCGATCGCGGAAGCGGGCTGGAACGCACCGGCGTGATCTTCGGGAACCCGGAGGCCGTCACGCGGCTGGCTCAGCGCCTGGCATCGCTTGCCGGGCGCCGCCTCGATGAGGCATCACCGTACGTCGATGCGCGACTGTCGGACGGCACGCGCCTGCACGCCGTCATCCCGCCCATCGCTTCCGACGGGACTCTCATCTCTCTGCGCATCCCGCACCGGAGTGGCTTTGTCCTGGAGGACCTTGTGCGTCTCGGCACCGTCGATGAGCGGGGGGCCGAGTGGTTGCGGGCGATCGTTGAGGCTCGCCTGGCCTTTCTCGTGAGTGGAGGCACGGGCTCGGGCAAGACAACCCTCCTCGCCACCCTCCTCGACGAGGTCGATCCCGCGCATCGCATCCTGCTGGTCGAGGATTCCGCGGAGCTCAGGCCACGCCATCCGCATGTCGTCCGACTCGAGGCTCGGCCTGCCAATCTCGAAGGAGCCGGCCGAGTGTCGCTGAGGGATCTCGTGCGACAAGCCCTGCGCATGCGCCCTGATCGTGTGGTGGTGGGCGAGGTGCGCGGAGCAGAGGTGGTCGACCTGCTCGCGGCGATGAATACCGGTCACGAAGGTGGATGTGGCACGGTCCACGCCAACTCGCCGGCTGACGTGCCAGCTCGACTCGAGGCCCTTGGGCTCACGGCGGGACTCCCGCGTGACGCCGTGCACGCACTCATCTCTGCCGGAGTGCACGCCATCATCCACCTGCAGCGCTCACCCAGGACCGTGAGCGAAGTGCATCTCATCGAGAGGTCGCACGGATTGGCGACCTCGGTGCCCGCGTTGGTGCGCCAGGGGGATCTGCTCCTCCCCGCTGAGGGCGCGGCAGGCCTTGCCACCCTCATCCGTCAGGCGGGCGTCAAGGCTCCCGCGTGACCCTCACCGTCGCTGTTGCCCTCGCGGCTACGGCCGCGTGGCTCGTCATGCGCCCACCCCTGAGGCCCGGGTCCGCGATGCCCATGGCGCGCCGGTGCGTGTCAGCGCTCCGACGCCGGATGCTCACGAGGCGACGTCGCACCCTGGAGCGAGCGGCCCTGCGCGAAGCCTTGGCCGAGGTCGTTGCCGATGTGCGTGCCGGTCAACCCCCCGATCGCGCACTCGCCCGAGCGCTGGCGCACCAGGATGTACCGATCGCGCCGAAGACCCTTGCCACCGCGCGATGGAGCGGCGATATCGCCGGAGCGCTTCGTGACGATGCCCGCGCGTCCGGCCAGCCGTTGTTTCTGTCCGCGTCGGCGTGTTGGAGCGTGGCAGCGGCTCAGGGCGCCGGCCTCGCCGACGCACTCGATCGCATCGTGGCCCAGGACCGTCGCTCGGAGGAAGTGAGACGCCAACTCGAGGCCCACCTTGCCGCGCCCCGTGCGACCGCGCGCATGCTGGCCCTGCTCCCTGTCTTTGGCCTGCTGCTGGGCATCGCCATCGGCGGCGATCCGCTCGGGTGGCTTCTGGGTACGCCGCTGGGCTGGGCGTGCCTTGTGGCCGGGCTGCTCCTCATTGCGACGGGGCTCGCCTGGGCGACGCGGATAGTCGCGCGCACGGAGCGCCTTCTGTGATCGCCCTCGCGGCCATCGCCGCAGCCCTCTCCGCGTGGCTCGCCACCCGACCGCCACGACGCACCCACCGTTCCCTCTCACGATGGTCACGGCGCGCGCAGTCGCGCCTGGTCGCTGCCGGCTTCGGTGTTGTCGTCGCCATCGTCGTGGGCGGCGTCCTCGGGGTCGGCCTCGGTACGGCCGTTGCCATCGCCGCTCCCAGCCTCCTCACGAGGATGGAATCGCGCACGCAGCGTCATCGACGCGAGATGCTCGAGCGGCAGGCGCCGGCGGCTGCTGACCTGCTTGCCGCGTGCCTTGCGGCAGGTGCCACGCCCGCCGACGCCGCGCACGCGGTGTCCCACGCCCTCGGCGAGCCCATCGCGGTGCCCCTGGACCGACTCACGGGAGCGCTCAGCCTCGGCGCCGATCCCATCAGTGCCTGGTCAGCGTTGTCCGCTGACGCGCCGCTGCGTCCTATCGCGAGGGCAGCGACTCGATCCGCCGAGACCGGCGCACCTCTGGCAGCGCTACTCGCCGCAGTGGCAGATGATCAACGCGACGCAGCCCGTGCACGCGCGGAGGCAGCCGCCCGAGCCTCCGGAGTGCGATCGGTCGCACCGCTCGCAGCCTGCTTCCTCCCGGCGTTCCTGCTCATCGGCATCGTGCCCGTGGTCGCGAGCCTCGCGCTGCCCTTCCTCCAATGACCGGGGGCTCATCTGCGAGTGCGCAGGCGCACCACGACGACCACTGCGGCGGCTGATGCGATGAAGACGGCCGCTCCGATGGCGAGGGCGAGCACCGCGAGACTGCCCACTCGATCGACGGGTTCGAGCGCTGCGGCGACGGGTGAGGGTGAGGTCGAGGGGTCGCCCTTGGGTGACGCGGAGTCAGCCACCGTTGGCGCGGGGGCGGGCGAATCGGAGAGCTCCGGGAGGGTTGTGGCGGTGGCATCCGCCCCGGGAGTCTGACCTTCCACGGCTACGTCGACCGGCACGAGGAGCAGACGGTCGTCGCCCTCGCTCGCGATGATGAGAGCCGTGCC
>JBIIDD010000055.1:0-6826 GCA_044238565.1 Candidatus Nanopelagicales bacterium | reverse complement strand
TGTGCGCGAGCACTCCGGCGACGGCGATGTAGTCGATGTCATGTCCCGCGGTGCGTGCCCAGGGACCGTCCTGACCCCACCCCGTCATGCGCCCGTAGACGAGGGAGGGTCGCCGTGCCAGACAGGCCTCAGGGGACAGTCCGAGCCGCTCCATGGTGCCGGGCCGGAAGCCCTCGACGAGAATCTGCGACTCGGCGACCAGGTCGAGCACGAGATCACGACCCTCGTCTTGGCGCAGGTCGACGACGACACCGGTGCGACCACGACGCGTGATGTCGCTCATCGGCTCGGCGAGCTTGAGCCCGGGTCGGGGTGACTCGATACGGATGCCCTCGGCGCCCAGATCGGCGAGCATCATCGCGGCGAAGGGTGCTGGTCCGAGGCCGGCCATCTCGACGAAGCGCAGACCGGTCAGGGGTCCGCTCACTTGATCACCACCATGACCTGGGTGTTGAACACCGCGAGTCTCCCATCGGGGGTCCACAGTTCGCGAGTCTCGGTGGCATAGCCCTCGCGCCGTGAGACAAGCCGCCCGCGGTGCAGGAGCGGCGCAGCGGGATCGATGGTCGCGGGATCGACTAGGAGGCTCGCCGCGAAGGTGAGCGTGGCGATCGGCCTGGGCTCGGTGAAGGTCACGAGCGTGGCGGGCCACAGCGCATCGACGAGGCCGAGGGCGAGCGCGGCGTCGATGGGCTCCTCCTCAGGCAGGCGCACCCAGCACACGACATCTTCGATACGTCCCTGATAGGGCAGGCCGGAGAGCGGGCGGAACTCCAGTCGCTCGGTGAATTCCGGGGCCAGCGGCGGGGCGAGCGGCACGGCCGCGACCTCCGACCACGGCGGTGACGGCGGCGGGCTCAGTCGCTCGTCCACGATGACGGGCTGATCACCACCGCGCGCGCGGCCGAGGACGACACTCGCCGAGACGAGCACCTCGGGCTCGGCGCCCACGACGATTCGCCACGCGGATGTGCCCGAGCCCACGCGCAGCGGCGCCTCATGCACGAGGGAGGCGCCCACAGGCACCGGCCCCAGCATGTCGACGCTCACCTCGCGGACGATTCGCGCTGCGCCGTCCTGATCCAGGAGGCGATCGGCGTGCTCGGCCGTGCGCACCGCCATGCCGACACCGAGTCCGCCCCAGGCGCCCCGGCCCTGGGCCCATCCCGGCGCCACATGCCACGCGCCATCGACGACGGTGGTGAGATCACGGTACGTCGGCACGTCCCGAGGGTAGTCCTGCCGTCGGTGCGGGCGGCTAGCCTGCCTGCGTGCGCGTCCTCCACACCTCCGACTGGCATCTGGGCCGGTCCTTCCACGGGGTCGACATCCTCGACCACCAGCGCACCTTCGTGACCTGGCTCGTCGGGCTCGTCGAGGGCGAGCAGATCGACCTCGTCGTGGTCGCCGGGGATGTCTACGACCGTGCCGTGCCCCCGCTCGCTGCCGTCTCCCTCTGGGAGGAGGCCGTGATCGGGATCACCCGCACCTGCCCGATGCTTGTGACCTCAGGCAATCACGACTCCCCCACGCGTCTCGGGTTCGCCGGGACGCTCCTCGCGCAGTCGGGCCTGCACCTGCGCACCTCACTCGAGACCATCGCGAGCCCGCTCGTCGTCGAGGGTGGCGACGGCGTCGTCCTGGCGGCGTATGGCATCCCCTACCTCGAGCCCGACCTCCACCGCGCCGCACTGGGTGCCGAACGCTCGCATGCCGCGGTCCTCGACGCCGCAATGGATCGCGTGCGCGCCGATCTCGCGGAGCGCGATGCAGTGCGCTCACTCGTCGTGGCCCATGCCTTCATCACCGGTGGTGACACCAGCGCGATCGTCAGCGAGTCGGAGCGCGATCTGCGCGTCGGGGGCATCGGCGACGCCCCCGCATCCGTCTTCGCCGGGGTCGACTACGTCGCACTGGGTCACTTGCACAGCGCTCAGGATGTGCGCGCGGGATCGCCGGACGCCTCGGTCGCCTACAGCGGGTCCCCGCTCGCCTTCTCGTTCTCGGAGGAGTCCCACCACAAGTCGGTCACGGTGCTCGACATCCCCGCGGCCGGGCCGATCCAGGCTCGTCGCGTCTCCGCTCCGGTGCCACGCCCACTGGTCACGCTCACCGGGCGGCTCGACGATCTCCTCGACGACCCCGCCACCGCTTCGCTTGCCGATCACTGGGTGCGCATCGTGCTCACCGACGAGCGCCGCCCCGACGACCCCATGGGTCGACTTCGCGACGTCCTCCCCCACGCCATCGAGCTCACCTTCGAGCGCCGTGCTCTCGCATCCGTCGAGGCACTCGACGCGCTCGGCGCGCCCTCGCGCGATCCGCTGTCCGTTGCCGAGGCCTTCGTCGAGCACGTCACCGCCACTCCCCCCGACGCACTCGAGCGTGAGCTCCTCCGCGACTCCGTCGAGCGCACGCGCATCGACCAGGTGCCGCAATGAGATTCCACCGGCTCACCATCACCGGTGTCGGGCCTTTCCGCGGACGGCAGGAAGTCGACTTCGATGCCGTCTCCGCGTCGGGCCTCTTCCTCATCGAGGGCCCCACGGGCGCAGGCAAGACGACGATCATCGACGCCATCGTCTTCGCGCTCTACGGCTCGCTGTCTGGCGCGGACTCCGACCCCGGCCGGTTGCGCAGCCACCTGTGCGCCACAGGCGAGCCGACCGAGGTCACGCTCGAGTTCAGTGTCGGCGGAGTGCGCCACACGATCACGCGCAATCCCGCATATGAGCGGCGCAAGTCACGCGGAGAGGGCACCACTCTCGAACGTGCCGCGCAGACTCTCCGCGTGCACGACGACGCTACGCCGGACATGCGCGAGGCCAAGGAAATCGGCGTCTATCTTGCACAGCGCATCGGCCTCACCGTCGATCAGTTTCGCCGCCTCGTCGTACTCCCCCAGGGCGAGTTCGACACGCTTCTGCAGGCCAAGCCCATCGACCGCTACCGCACGATCGCAGGACTCATCGATGACGGCTTCCTCCAGCGTGTCCAGGAAGACCTCAAGCAGCGCGCCGATGAAGCACTTCATCTGCGTCGCGATGCGGGCACCGAGGTGGAGCGCTTGCTCGACGTGATGCGCGAGCGCGCCTCCGAGGTCGTCGAGATTCCAGATGAGTTCGACCCGGAGGCGATCATGGCCGCCATCGCAGTCGAGGCCGCCGCGGCCACAGCCGTGGCGGAGCAGACCTCCGCCACCCTGCACGCCCGTCAGGCTGCAGAGCATGCCGCCCAGGCACGCGCCGAGGCCTGCCGAGCCGCGAGCGAGGCGCGCACTGCCCTTGCGCGCGCGGCTGCTGCGGTCGGTCCTGAAGCGTCCACCTTCGATGATGCGGAAGTTCAGGCGGCAGCCCGCGAGGTCGTGGCCCAGCGCACACGACTCGAACCCCTCGCCGAGTGGGAGACCCGGGCGGAGGAGAGAGCCCAGGAGAGCGCACGCCGTCGTGCGACGGCCGACGCACTCGCTCAACGCATCACGGATGCCCGCACTGAGGCGGCATCCCTCCCCGCGCGCCTCCAATCCGCAGAGGCGACGCTCGATGAGGCACGCCTCCTCGCGAGTCGCGCCGATCTGCTCGCAGCAGATGTCGATCGACTGCGCATCCTCCAGGAGACAGCGAAGGAGCGGGTCGCTCTCGAGGACTCCGTGACTTCGGCCCGCGAGCAGGAGCGGGGCTACTCCGACGGGCTGCAAGCCGCGCGCAATGCGCTTCAGGCCGCGCGCACGGCGCACCACGACCTCGTGCGCACCCAGCTCGCACAGCGCGCCGCTCACCTCGCAGCGCTCCTCGTCGATGGTGACGCCTGCCCGGTGTGCGGATCAGCTGATCACCCCGACCCCGCTCACGCCAGCGACGGCGCTCTGGTGTCAGACACGCAGGTCGCCCAGGCCGAGCATGCTGCGGCCGCCGCCGAATCTGCCGAGAAATCCGCAGCAGTGGCACACGAAACGTCGCGCACGCGCCTCGCCTCACTGGATCAGGAGTTGGCTGTCGCAGTCGCACGACTCGAAGGCGCGACCGGTGAGAGCATCACGGACGATCTCGCGGCCGCAGCGCTCGCACTGGAGGAAGCGCGTGCGGCAGCCACCAGCGTGCCCTCGCTGGTCGAGGCCGTCCAAGGACTCAGTGCTCAACTGTCGACCTCAGCGGCCGCCGTCGAAGGGCTCATCGCCGAGGAGGCCACGGCCCGCGCCGAGGCGAGCGCCTACGACACGACGGTCGCTGATGAGGAGTCACGGCACCGCGAGCAGGTGGGAGCGACCGGAAGCGCAGCCGAGCTCCTCGCAGCGGCGAATGCACGTCTCACCGCGCTGGAGGCATTGCAGCAGGCGCGCAGCGCTGCCGCGGGGCTCCCGCTCGAGGATGATGCTCAGGCCGCACAGGACGCATGCGCGCAGGCTGAAGCCGAGCGCCTCCAGGCCCAGGCAGCCCACACTGTCGCCGACGAGCGACGCTTGCGCCTGGCCGATGCGCACGCTGCCCTCACAGTGCAAGCCGGCGAGCTCACGGCGGCGCGGGCCACCCTCGACTCCGTAGGCAACACGACGGCAGCCGCCGTGCACCTCGGCTCCCTTGTCACGGCCGCGCGCGGATCGGCAAACCTGCGCAACCTCACACTCCAGGCCTACGCCGTGCAGCGCCGCTTCCGGTCCGTGCTCGAAGCCGCCTCCGTGCACCTCGAGCGGATGAGCTCCGGCAAGTTCGCCTTCGCCCTCGACGAGACGACATCGGGTGGAGCCCAGGCAGGTCTCGGCATCGACGTGGTCGACTCCTGGAGCGGGCAGGCACGCGATCCCGGCACCCTCTCGGGAGGTGAGCGCTTCTACGCCTCGCTCTCGCTCGCTCTGGGCCTCGCCGACATCGTGCGCGAAGAGTCCGGAGGTGTCTCCCTCGACACCCTCTTCGTCGACGAGGGCTTCGGCTCGCTCGACGCCGACACGCTCACCGTGGTCCTCGATCAGCTCGATGCCCTCCGCTCGCGCGGGCGCGTCGTCGGCGTCATCAGCCACGTGACCGAGATGAAGGAGTGGGTGCACGACCGCATCGTCGTCGAGGCAGGTCCCCCGGGAGCCGGGAGCCGCGTCACCCAAAGCGCCTGACCAGGTCGTCCAAATCGGCACGAGGAGCGGCCCGGGGCCCTAACGTTCCTCTCACGCGCGGCGATCAAGGAGGCCTGATGAGCATCGGGGCACCGACCAAGGACTACCGCACCGGCCGAGTGGTCGGACTCGCCACCACCGCTGCACTCGGCGGCTTCCTCTTCGGCTACGACTCCGCGGTGATCAACGGCGCGGCATCGGCCATCAAGTCGCTGTTCGGCCTGAGCGACATCGCCCTCGGCTTCGTCGTCTCCATTGCCCTGATCGGCTCGGCGATCGGCGCCTGGTTCGCCGGCTCCCTCGCCGACCGCTTCGGTCGGCGCCGCGTGATGCTGGTGGCCGCAGGACTCTTCCTCGTGGCGGCAGTCGGCCAGGCGTTCCCCATCGGCGTCGTCGATCTGATGCTCTGGCGCTTCATCGGCGGTGCCGGCATCGGCGTCGCGAGCGTCATGGCGCCGATGTACATCGCCGAGATCGCCCCGGCGCCCATCCGCGGCCGCATGGGCGCCCTGCAGCAATTCGCCATCGTGATCGGCATCTTCGCCACCGGCCTGGTCAACTTCGTGGTCCTGCAGGCCGCCGGCGGCAATGCGCGCAACACCTGGCTGCTCGGGCTCGAGGCCTGGCAGTGGATGTTCCTCAGCATGGTGGTGCCGGCGATCGTCTACGCACTCCTCGTCCTGCGTATCCCCGAGTCCCCTCGCTACCTCGTGGCCATCGGGGAGACGGCCAAAGCGGGCGAGGTGCTGAGCACCATCTACACGGTGGACGTCGCGCCGATGGTCCGCGACATCGAGGAGACCCTGCAGGGCGACCACAAGCCCCGCTTCTCCGACATCCGCGGGCGCGCACTCGGCCTCATGCCTATCGTGTGGATCGGCATCATGCTGAGTGCCTTCCAGCAGTTCGTCGGCATCAATGCAGTCTTCTACTACTCCAACACCATCTGGGAGTCCGTCGGCTTCTCGGAGTCGCAGGCATTCCAGACGTCGCTCATCACGACCGGGATCAACGTCCTCTTCACCATTGTCGCCATCGCACTGGTCGACCGGATCGGGCGCAAGCCCCTTCTCCTCATCGGCTCCGCGGGCATGGTTGTCACCCTCGCGACACTGACCTGGGTCTTCGGCACGGCTCCGACCAATGCCGATGGCCAGCCGGTGC
This sequence comes from Candidatus Nanopelagicales bacterium, assembly GCA_044238565.1. Classification (GTDB taxonomy): domain Bacteria; phylum Actinomycetota; class Actinomycetes; order S36-B12; family S36-B12; genus Mxb001. The sequence continues at coordinate 558 of JBIIDD010000055.1, read as the reverse complement.
TCTCCGACGGCCCGGATGTCATCGCGCTGATCGCCTTCAACCTCTACGTCGCGTTCTTCGCCGCCACATGGGGACCGGTCGTGTGGGTGCTCCTGGGCGAGATGTTCCCCAACCGCATCCGTGCAACCGCGCTCGCCGTCGCCGCATCCGCGCAGTGGATCGCCAACTTCCTCGTCTCCACGACATTTCCCGAGCTGGCCGGTATCTCCCTCGGCTTGGCTTACGGCATCTTCACCGTCTTCGCCGTGCTCTCGATCCCCTTCGTCATGAAGTACATCCGCGAGACGCGCGGGGTGTCCTTGGAGGATATGGGCGAACTAGAGGGAGCTCGAGCGGCCTAGCTCGGCGAGATCACCCGCTAGCCGTTGAGGATGATCAGGCGCTCCTCGGTCATCTCGCGCACCGAGTAGGCCGGGCCCTCGCGGGTGTTGCCGGAGTCGCGCAGACCGCCGTAGGGCATCTGGTCTGCGCGCCAGGTCGGCACCTCGTTGATGAGCACCCCGCCGAAGTCCAGCGTGCGCGCCGCCTTCATGGCCTTGGAGACGTCAGCGGTGAAGA
>JBIIDD010000054.1:0-6837 GCA_044238565.1 Candidatus Nanopelagicales bacterium | reverse complement strand
TCCAGCCGCACGATCAACGTGTCGCGTGTGATGCCGGCGTTGGCAACAAGCACGTCGACGGGACCGTGCTCCGCTTCGACACGGGTGAGGGCGGCATCGACCGACTCCGTGCTCGTCACATCGAGAGTCACGGCCGGAAGCCCGTCGGGTGCGGTCCCGGCTCGGCTGCCCACCACGACGTCGTGACCCGCATCGCGAAGGGCACGGGCGATAGCCAGTCCGATACCCCTGTTGCCGCCGGTGACGAGCGCGACCACGGGACTCCTCTCCTGGCGCCCATGAGGGCACTGTGCTGGGTAGACGCTAGTGGGCAGCGCTTGATTCCTTGACGGCGACCTGCGTGGGAGCATGCCCCCATGGCTCAGTGGGAGTTGCGCTCCGGCACGGGTGTCGAGCGATTGCTCTTCTTCTCCGACGCGGTCGTCGCCGTGGCCATCACGGTCCTCGCACTCCCTCTGATCAACATCGACGGCCCGAAACCGGGAGAGAACGTCCTCGACGTGGTGCAAGCGAACTCGGGAACGATCATCACCTTCGTCTCGACGTTCTTCGTCATGGCAATGATGTGGAGCGTCCACAACCGGGTCATGAACTCCCTGGTGACCTACGACGCCACGATCTTCTGGCTCAGCATGTTCTGGCTCATCGGCTTCGTGTTCCTGCCCTGGCCGTCGGCGATGTACGGCGGAGGCGATGACTGGGGAGCTGTCGACGTCACCCTCTTCAGCAGCGACGGCACGGGCGCCCTCTACTGGTGGACCATGGCCTACATCAGCGGGATCGGAAGCCTCACCTCCTGGTACATCGGGCGACATCCGCGCTTCATCAAGCCGGAGGACCGCGCTTACTGGGCGGGCGTGGCCAAGACCCGGGCCCGCCTGCGCGGCGTCGCCTTCTTCGCGGTCTTCGTGATCGCTGGCGCGTCGACCCTCGTGCTGTCCTACCTCGGCTTCTACGCCCTGCTGCTCATCTGGCCGCTGAATTGGATACTCCAGCCCAACCGCGCGCAGCGGGCGACCCTGGGGGCCGAGGCCCCGGCCGACGCCGCCGGTCCCCAGTAGCCACCCTCCCCGGGGGTCTCGCGCTGCGCACCGGGGACATCCCACGTAGCGTGGGGGTATGTCCGGTGCCCGTCCCCCTGAGGTGCACAGCATCACCGCTGCCGGCGAGTCGCTGTCGGATGAGCAGACCGGGCGCACCAAGCGCTACCTGATCTCCATGACGATCCGCACGGCCTGCGTGCTGCTGGCCATCGTCGTGCCGGGCTGGCCGCGCTGGGTCTTCCTGGCCGGTGCCGTGGCACTGCCCTACCTCGCGGTCGTCGCCGCCAACTCGGGTCGGAGTCGCCGAGGCACCCCTCCCCCGGCACCCGTCGTGGCCACCTCTCGGATGCTGCCCGCCGGTCCGAGCGGCGCTGATCCGGGCCGCTGACCTACCGTGGTGCCGTGCGTTCCCTGCTGAAGACTCGGCGCTGGATCGCGTTCACACTCCTCGTGGTCGTCGCTATCGCGGCGTTCGGCTTCCTCAGCCGCTGGCAGTGGCAGCGCGCGGAGGAGGAGCGGACCGCGCGGGTGGCGTGGGCCGTGCAGGCATCGGCCACGGCGCAAACCCTCGACGAGGCGGCGACCGACCCTCGGGAGTGGGCGCCCGTGCGGGTCGCCGGCCGTTTCGATCCCGACTCCACTGTGCTCGTGCGTCAGCGCCCCCTCGACGGGCGCAACGGATTCTGGGTGGCGACTGCACTCGATACCGAGCAGGGCAGGGTGTGGGTTGTGCGCGGATGGATCGCTGCGACCGGGGCCGCCACCGGGACGGTCACGGCCCCTCAGCCGCCGGAGGGCAGCGTGGTCCTCGACGCGCGCGTGCGCCTCGCCGATCTCACATCGGCTCCCGAGCCCGCAGACCTCCCCGAAGGTCAGGTGTCTGCGCTCGTCCCCGAGCGGTTGGGAGCGGATGTCACGACCATCTACCTCGAGGCCACGGCGTCGGAGCCGACGGACCCGGAGATCACCCGGTGGCCTGCACCCGTCATCGACGAGACGCAGAACATCAGCTACGCCCTCCAGTGGATGGTGTTCGCGGGCGTGGCGATCACGGGTTGGTGGTACTTCCTGAGGCGAGAGGCACGCGAAGACCGCGAATCGCGCCATCACGATTCCGCGGATGCCCGCTGATGGATCTCGGACTCGCAGGGCGCCGCTACATCGTCACGGGCGGCAGCAGGGGCCTCGGCCTCGCGACCGCCCGGCAACTCGCCGGCGAGGGTGCCTTGACGTGCATCGTCGCGCGCGATCCCGAGAGGCTTGGCGAGGTGTCTGCCTCCCTGGGGCAGGGTCACACGACCATCAGCGCGGATCTCGCCGATCCCGCGGCGGCATCGCTCATCGCCGAATCCACAGGTCCAGTCGATGGTGTGCTCGTCAATGTGGGAGGTCCCGCGCCGGGGGCGCTGCTCGAGCTCGACGACGGGGCGTGGCAGGAGGCCATCGATGGGGTGCTTCTCTCATCCCTTCGACTTCTGAGGGCACTCACCCCTCGGATCGTCGACGGCGGAGCAGTACTCCTCGTCTTGTCCTCCACCGCCAAGGAGCCCATTCGCGACCTCGCCGCGAGCAATGTCCTGCGTCCTGGCCTCGCCATGCTGGTCAAGGACCTTGCCAACACGCTCGCCCCGAGGGTGCGTGTCAACGGCATCCTTCCCGGGCGCATAGCAACGGATCGCCTTCGCTCCCTGGGCGGGACCGATCTGGGTGACGGGGTACCGATGGGTCGAGCCGGGGATCCTGAGGAATTCGGCAGGGTCGCTGCCTTCTTGCTCTCCCCCGCGGCTTCCTACGTCACCGGCACCCTTGTCCCGGTCGATGGCGGGCTGTTGCGCTCCCCCTGGTGAACGAGACTCAATCGCTGAACTGGGTGGCGTAGAGGCTTGCGTAGGCGCCATCCGCGGCAAGCAACTCGTCGTGAGTGCCGCGTTCCACGATTCGGCCAGCGTCCACCACCAGGATCATGTCGGCCTGGCGCACGGTGGAGAGGCGGTGGGCGATGACCAGCGACGTGCGCCCGCGCAGGGCCTGGGCCAGCGCCTGCTGCACTGCCGCCTCGCTCTCGGAGTCCAGGTGCGCGGTGGCCTCGTCGAGGATCACCACCCGCGGCGCTTTGAGGAGCAGCCGCGCGATGGCGAGTCGCTGCTTCTCCCCGCCCGACAGCCGGTAGCCACGGTCGCCCACGACAGTGCCGAGCCCGGACGGCAGGCTCTCGATGAGATCGAGGATGCGTGCGTCGCGCAGGGCCGTGCGTATCTCGTCGTCTGTGGCGTCGGGCTTGGCGTAGCGAAGATTGGCCCCGATCGTGTCATGGAAGAGGTGCGCGTCCTGCGTGACGACTCCGACAGCGTCACGCAGGGATGCCAACTCCAGCTCCCGAACGTCGACTCCCCCGACCTTCACGCTGCCCTGGGTGACGTCGTAGAGCCTGGGGACCAGTGCCGTGATCGTGGTCTTGCCAGCTCCCGACGGGCCCACGAGGGCGACCAGCTGGCCCGGCTCCGCTCGGAAGTTCACGTCATGGAGGACCGGGTCCTCGGATCGCAGGGAGTCCTCCCTGGCGACGGACTCCAGCGAGGCGAGGCTCACCTCGTCCGCCGTCGGATAGCGGAACCCGACGTGGTCGAACTCCACGGAGAGGGGGCCTGCGGGCGCGGTGATGGCATCTGGAGCGTCGCGCACGAGAGGCGGGAGATCGAGCACCTCGAAGACACGTTCGAAGCTGACCAGGGCGGTCATCACGTCGATGCGCACGTTGGAGAGTGCGGTGAGGGGTCCGTAGAGCTGTGCCAGTAGCGCGACCAACGCCAGAAGCGTGCCCAGGGTGATCGCACCGTCGATCACGAGATTGCCACCCACGCCGTAGGTGATCGCCGTGGCGATCGAACCCACGAGCAGCAGCGCCGTGAAGAACCAGCGATTCGCCATCGCGATGCTCACGCCAGCGTCGCGGACCTGGGCGGCGCGACCGGCGAACTCACCGTGCTCCCGCTCGGGCCTTCCGAAGAGGGAGACGAGGAGTGCGCCCGCGACGTTGAAGCGCTCGGTCATCTGCGTGCTCATCTGGGCATTGACCTGCATCTGCTGCTTGGTGAGTGCCTGCAGGCGGCGCCCCATCCACCGCGCGGGTAGGAGGAAGAGGGGCACGAGGACGAGCGACAGCAGCGTGACCTGCCACGAGAGCAGGAACATCGTCACAAGGACGATGGAGGCGGTGATGAGGTTGCCGACAACCCCGCCCAGGGTGGACGTGAATGCCTGCTGCGCCCCGATGACGTCGCTATTGAGCCGCGACACCAGCGCGCCAGTCTGTGCGCGCGTGAAGAACGCAACCGACTGCCGCTGCACATGGTCGTAGACCTGCGTGCGGAGGTCGTAGATCAGGCCCTCGCCGATGCGCGCTGAATACCACCTGCCCACGAGATTGATGCCGGCATCGAGGAGCGCGAGTACGGCGACGAGGACGGCGAGGCTCGTGACGAGGGCGGCGTTGCCCTGAGCGATGCCGTTGTCGATGATCTGACGGAAGACGAGCGGCTGGGCGACGGTGAGTAGAGATGCCAGGACGAGCGTCACCAGGAAGGCGATCACCAGGGCCTTGTAGGGGCGCGCATAGCCGAAGATGCGCTTGACGACAGGCCAGCCCACGCGAGAGACCTGGGTGGGGTCGCGCGTCATTGACTGATAGATCTGCCAGGGATTGACCCCCGACACCGTCAGCCACCCCCGAGGAGGGCCCGCAGGCGACCCACCTGCGCGTGACGCTCGGCCTGGGCCTGCCCGTCACGACTCGCCGCCTCGGCGCCCCTGAGGAGCGGCAAGAGGTCCGCGATGGCACCCCGTGGGGCACTGCCGACAGCGACGACGACCTCCTCCACCCCCGTCTGGAGATCCGCGACGACGCGAGTGACGAAGCCCAGACTCAGCCCCTCCTCGGCGGTCACGGTCCGGCCCGTGGCGCATATGTCCACGGCGCGCGAGTAGCCCACCGCGCGCACCAGCGGTTGCGTGCCACCCAGGTCGGGGACGAGGCCGTAGGAGGTCTCGCGCATGGCGAAGGTGGCGGCCGGTGTCGCAAGCAGGATGTCGCAGGCGAGGGCCAGCTGGAATCCCGCGCCCACAGCCGGACCGTGCACGGCAGCGATGGTGAGCACAGGCAGCTCGCGCTGCCACAGGAATGCGCGCTGGAACTCCGCGATGCGCTCGGCCATCGCGGCATCGGTCATGGTGACCATCTCGGCGAGCGACGCTTCACCCGGAATCCCCTCGGGGGTGAACATCCGTCGGTCGAGCCCCGCGGAAAACGCGCTCCCGGCTCCCCGGAAGACGACGACATCCACGCCACCCGCGGCGCACACCTCGCCGATCGCTGCCAGGGCCGCCCAGGTTGCCGGAGTCTGCGCGTTGCGCGCATCCGGGCGATCGAGGACGACCTGCAGCACTCGGCCATCGGCATCCACTCGCACGTGTCCGCGCTCGAGCAGGTCGAGGGGCAGCTGTGGTGTCACGTGTCCTCCGGATCAGGCGAGTTCGACGAGTTCAGCGTAGTCGTCATTCCAGAGGTCCTCATCGCCCTCCGGGAGGATCACCACACGCTGCGGATCCAGCGCTCGGACAGCACCCTCATCGTGCGTGACCAGGACGACGGCTCCTCGATAGCCGCGCAGCGCCGCGAGAATCTCATCTCGGCTTGCAGGGTCGAGGTTGTTCGTGGGCTCATCGAGCAGGAGCACATTGGCGCTTGAGACGACCAGGGTGGCCAGTGCCAGTCGGGTCTTCTCACCCCCGGAGAGCACGCGCACCGGCTTGGCGACGTCGTCACCGCCGAAGAGGAAGGACCCGAGCACCGACCGCCTGTCGCTCTCCGACATGTCCGGTGCGGCGCTCGCGAAGGTCTCGAGCACGGTGCGCTCCGGGTCGAGCGTCTCGTGCTCCTGCGCGTAGTAGCCCACGCGCGCGCCGTGCCCGTGGATCACTTCTCCGGTGTCCGCCTCATCGACGCCCGCAAGGATGCGCAGCAGTGTTGTCTTGCCTGCGCCGTTGAGACCCAGCACCACCACTCGGGAGCCGCGGTCGACCGTGAGGTCGACATCGGTGAAGACCTCCTCCGAGCCGTAGGAGCGCGATAGGCCCGTAGCACTCAACGGCGTCTTCCCGCACGGAGCCGGGTCGGGCAGCCGGATCTTCGCTACGCGATCACTTGCCCGTGCTTCCTCGAGGCTCCGGACGAGTCGATCCGCGCGCTTGAGCATCGACTGTGCCGCCCTGGCCTTGGTCGCCTTCGCGCGCATGCGCTCTGCCTGCTCACGGAGGGCGCCCGCCTGGCGCTCGGCGTTGGCGCGCTCACGTCTCCGGCGCCGCTCATCGGTCTCACGTTGCTGGAGGTACGCCGACCAGCCCATCGCGTAGGTGTCCAGCACAGACCTCTGAGCGTCGAGGTGGAGAACGGTGTTGACCGTGGCCTCCAGGAGCCCTACGTCGTGGCTGATGACCACGAAGCCGCCGGCGTAGGAGGCCAGGAATCGTCGGAGCCACATGATCGAGTCGGCATCGAGGTGGTTCGTGGGCTCATCCAGGAGCAGGACGTCGTAGCCCCCGAAGAGAATGCGCGCGAGCTCCACCCGGCGACGCTGCCCTCCGGAGAGGGTGCCTATTGCCTGGCCAAGCACGCGCTCCGGCAGGCCCAGGCTCGCGGCAATCCGCGCCGCCTCGGCGTCAGCCGCGTATCCGCCGAGGGCCTCGAATTGCGCTGTCGCGCGGTCATAGCCGCGCATGGCACGCTCGCGGGCATCGA
>JBIIDD010000053.1:0-6937 GCA_044238565.1 Candidatus Nanopelagicales bacterium | reverse complement strand
GCGCCGCGGCGGGCCGTGAGGCGCCCCTGGGCCACCGAGACGAGCGGGATGAGCACCCACGGGGCAACAGCAAAGGGCAGGACCTCGACCGAGAGCACGCCGATCTCCGTGACCATGCGCGGTGCGAGCGCATAGGCAAGGCCGGCGATGATGCGCGAACTCTCCCGCTCGACGCCGAGCATGCGAGCGAGTCGCGCGACTCCCAGGAAGGCTCCGATGAGCAGCGCCGACCACCACAGGCGCTGAATCACCCACGCCGGGAGGCCCGCGACATCGCCGAGCACGAAGAGCGGTCCCACCGGGAACAGGTAGCCGTACGCCTGATTCTGCAACTGGCCGAAGAAGCCCAGGGGCTCCCACAGTGACAGCGCCCGCGCGAGGAAGCCGCCGGGGTCGACGGCGAGGTCGAGTTTGGTATCCGCCGCGATCCGCCCGGGATCCTGGACGAATGCCATGGCCGCCAGCACGACGCAGACGGCGCTGAGACGGAGGCGATGCATCAGGCGCGGTGACGCGGCGCTCTGATCGGGGGCGGCCTCTGCGGAGGTGTCCACGCCCGCGGTCACGGCGACCCGCCGCGACGCCGCAGGACGAGCATGAGATTCCACGTGATGACCTCACGCACCACAGGCACGTCGACGACCCAGCGCAGCGACGACGGCAGGTAGCGGGGCTCGACGGAGACGACATCGACGTCGCGTGACCTCCGGGCCCAGTCGATACCGGCGGCAGCCGTGATCGGGAAGAGGCTCTCTCCATAGACGTTCTTGGGCGCGTGGCCCATGACGCGCGCATAGCGCCGCGCGGCACGATGACCACCGAGCAGGTGCCAAGGCGCGGTCTCGTGACCACCCCAGGGGCCGAACCACAGCGTGTAGGACAGGATCACGAATCCGCCCGGGCGCACGACTCGCACCATCTCATCGGCCATCTCCCAGGGCTGGGGCACGTGCTCGAGGACGTTGGACGAATAGGCGACATCGAAGGCTCCGTCGACGAAGGGAAGAGCCGAACCACTGGCCTGCACCGTGCGCGGCCCAGGAGCACGCCCGTGGAGGCGCATCTCGCCCGCGTCTGCATCCACCGCGATGTACGTCGCGCCTCGGGCCGCGAAGGCATCCGCGAAGAAGCCGGGGCCGCCGCCGACGTCGAGCAGGCGCGCACCAGCGAGAGGCCGGTGGCGATCCACGTGGGCAGCGGAGTCGGCCGCAAGGTCCCCGTAGAACCGATCGGGATCCGTCTGCTCCACGAGGAAGGACCGGAAGAGCCGCACCGACCTGCCCCACGTGGCCCTGAAGCCCGGGGCGCGTCGAACGTCGGGCCCTGGTGGGCCTCCGTGGCCCCCAGGGGGACGGACGTCGGACACCAGGTGACGTTATCCCAGCGGGACGGGTGCACGCTCGCGTCGTGGAGCACGTACCGTGAGGCGGTGCACATCGTCGTCCTCAACTGGCGCGACACCACCAACCCCGAGGGCGGTGGGTCCGAGGTGTACGTCGAGCAGCTCGCACGGCGCTGGGCGCGCGATGGCCACCGGGTGACCCTCGTGTGCGCGGCACACGGCGCTGGAGCAGATCTGGACGAGCGCGACGGGATCCGCATCGTCCGCGTGGGGAGCAAGCTCACCGTCTACTCACGGGCGCGCCAGCTCCTGAGGCGAGGCGCCCTCGGCCGGGTCGATGTCGTTGTCGACACCCAGAACGGCATTCCCTTCTTCGCGCGCTACGCGGCAGGTGCTCCCACCGTCGTGCTGGTGCATCACGTGCACCGTGAGCAGTGGCCCGTCGTCTACGACCCGGTTCGCGCCCGAATCGGCTGGTTCGTCGAATCCATCGCTGCACCGCGCGCCTTGCGCGGCTCGGCCTATGTGGCCGTGTCCGAGGCCACGCGGGCGGAGCTCATCGGGCAGGGCGTTGCTGCCGCAGACATCACGGTGGTGCACAACGGCACCGAGGCCTTGCCCGACACCGGCACGCCCCGCGATTCGGCACCGCGCATCCTGGTGCTCGGTCGCCTCGTGCCCCACAAGCGCGTCGAGCACGTCATCGCTGCCGCCGCTCGCCTGCGGGAGCGCTATCGGGATCTCTCCGTGGCGGTCGTCGGCGACGGCTGGTGGGCCGATCAACTGCACGAGGCGGCGCGCTCCCACGGCGTGGACGACATCGTGGAGTTCACGGGGCATGTGAGCGAAGAGGAGAAGGCGCGCCAGGTGGACCGGGCCTGGGTGCTCGCACTTCCGTCGCTCAAGGAGGGCTGGGGCCTCGTCGTCATGGAGGCCGCCTCTCGCGGCGTTCCCGCGATCGCCTACGCCGATGCCGGTGGCGTCACGGAGTCGATCTCCGACGGTCTCACCGGCGTCCTCGTGCATGGCGAGGAGCCGGAGTTCGCCGCGGCCCTGGAGTCCCTGCTTTCCGATGCCACGCGACGTCAGGCGATGGGCGATCGCGCGAAGGAGAGATCGATGGAGTTCTCCTGGGATACCTCAGCGAAGAGGTTCGAGGACGTGCTGAACTCGACCGTGCGCGCAGAGGCGCAGCGGGAGACTAGTTCGTCGCGCCGTAGACGACGTAGGGCTTATCGACCGTAGGGGGCACAGCCGTCTGCGAAGAGACGATGCCGAAGGACGCACCCGCGGCGACAACTGCACCGACGACCGCGGCGATGATGGGACCGATCCACACCGACATGCCTGCCTCCTTCGATCCTCACGCTACCAAAGGTCGGGGCCCGCGCGCCCGGACTCGCCGGATCACGAGGATGGCCAGCCCGGCGAGCAGTGCCCCGAGCACGGCCAGGTCCACTCCTGCCACGAGGCGCAGGTCGGGCTCCGCCCCCGCTACCTGCGCCCCCGGCGCGGCGTAGAGCTCCAGATCGTCTCCCGAGATGACCCGGTCCCAGCCCTCGAGGTCGGGTACGGGGCCCGGCGTGCCCCTGGCGACCAGAGCCCACCCGACCCCCAGGCTCGGCAGGGTCTCGCCAAGGGACTCACCGGCGGCCAGGGCGCGCGAGATCGCCTGGGACCGCGGATCGTCGCCCGAGACCACGACCACGCCCTCACCCGTCTCGATGGCGAGGTCGTCCGAGACGAGGGTCACGCGGGGCAACCAGCGCGGCGCAGGATCGAGGACCGTCCGTTCGGCATTCCAGTCGAAGCGGCGGAATGCGGTCCAGGGAAAGGAAGCCACGTCCCCCGACCGGGGACTCGCGGCCAGGGTGGCCCGCACGGAGGCCCAGTCGCCGGGATAGTCCACCGCCTGGAGCCTTCCCCCCGCCCCCCACACCAGGTCCGGTTGGCAGGCGAGCGGCAGCACGACCAGCGCGACGAGCACGGCGACGCGCGAGGCCTGGTCGCGCACATGCGTCAGCAGCCGCCCCGCACCCGCACCGCCCGCAGCTGCGAGGAGAAGGACCCAGGGGGCGAGCAGTTTCTGCGCATCGCGTGCGAGGCCTCCGCCTGGCACACCGTCGACCACCAGGGACCATGCGGTGGGGAGCAGGGCGGATGCGACGGCGGCAAGGAGGCCCGCAACCGCCGCTACCGCCCACCACCCGACCAGGGCCCGCCCGAGGCTGCGCGAGAGCACCGTCACGCCGTAGGCGGCGAGTGCCAGCGTGCCGACCAGGAAGGCCCACGTCAGAAGCGAGTCTCGCGAGGGCAGTGCCACCTCGGCATTCCAGATACCCCCTCCGCTTAGGGCTGCGATGAGAGGGCCACCGGGTGCATCGGCTCTCAAGGCGAAGACCCGGCTCCCCGCTGGGTCCGCAACTCCCACCGCAGGGTGCAGCAGTGCGGGGAGGAGCCAGGGAAGCCACGTCGCCGTCACGGCAGTCGCGAGGAGCACGCGAGAGCGGACGGCGTAGTGCGAGCGCGGCATGAGCGCGGGGGGCACAGCCAGCGCGGCCAGCAGCAGGCTGCCGCTGGGGGTGAGCGATCCGGCGGCGACGATGAGAAGCAGGCGCAATCCATCCCATGGATCCCCCGTAGCGCGCAACCTGCGCGCAACGACCAGTGCCCAGGGGGCGAGCGCGTACGCGAGCAGGAACCCCCAGTGCCCGATGACGAGTCGCTGGGCCACGAAGGGGTTGGCGATGGCGATGGTCGCCGCCACCACACCCGCCGGCGTGCCTCGCACCAGTCGCAACATGCCCGTGCCGACGAGGATCGGGATGGCGAGAAGTGCGATCTTCTCGACGATCATCCCCGGGATGACGGATTCGAGGATCGCGACCACGGCATCCTGCGGCACGGCACGCGGCAGGCCCGAGCCCACGCCGATCGATGCCGGGAGGAGGTCCTGCCGGGGTGTGAAGACGAGGTCGTAGCTGAGCACGAAGCCCGGCAGAAGTGCAGGACCCAGCACCACGACCGCGAGGACCCCCACCCACGCGTAGGCCATCGCGCGCACTGCCCGCGGTCCCGCCATAGGGCGTTATCGTGGCATGCGTGAACGCCCATGACTGAGCGGTCGTCTCCTCGCGGCTCGCTGGCGTCCCACACCGTCCTCGTCGCCGGAGCTCTCGGCATCGCACAAATCGCCGCCTACGCCGTAAGCGTCGTAGCTGCACGGGCCCTCGGACCCGACGGCTTCGGCGTGCTGGCAGCCCTTCTAGGCATCCTGCTCATCGGCAGCGTGCTGGCCATGGGGATCCAGGCCGTCGCAGCCCGCCGTCTCGTGCAGGTGGGGGCCGACATGCGCGACGGGGCTGCACGAAGCATGCTGCGCGACGGCCTCATCGGTGGTGGCGCCGTGGCCTTGGCCACCCTGCTGGTCAGTCCCCTGCTCATCTGGCTGCTGCGTCTCGATGGTTGGGGAGCACTGCTGCTCGCGGCCGCGGCCTTCGTGCCGATCACATGGGCCGGCGCACAGTACGGGGTGGCCCAGGGCCGCGAGTCCTATCGACGGCTTGCCGCTGTCTACGCGATCGTCGGACTCGGGCGCGGCATCGGCGGTGTCGCCGGCGCACTGGTCTCCGGCACGGCGCTGGGCACCATGGCGGGCATTGCGCTGGGCACCGCTGTTGGTGCGGTCATCGGTCGCATCGTCGTCGCACCTCTTGCAGCGGCTCCGCGTGAGCGTCTCGAAGGCTTCTTCGGCGAATCCGCTCATGCCACCCACGCCCTCCTGGCGCTCTTCGTGCTCACCAACGTCGACGTCCTCCTCGCGCGCGCACTCCTGCCAGCTGAGGAAGCAGGCGTCTACGGCGTCGGAGCGGTGATCGCCAAGGTTGCGTTCTGGCTCCCCCAGTTCATCGGCGTTGTCGCCTTCCCCCGATTCGCCGACGCCCGAAGGGGCCGGGCCACCGTCGTCTCGCTCCTCGCCGTTGCGGCGATCGGACTCCTCGTGGTCATCGCCACGGCCGCGCTACCCGGGCTCATCGTCGCCTTCGTGGGCGGCGCGGCGTACACATCGCTCGTGCCCGTGGCATGGCTCTTCGCGGCCATTGGCGCGACCTTTGCGCTCGCTCAGGCCCTGCTCCTGACCCGACTCGCCATCGATGACCGGCGCGCGGTCATCGCGGTGTGGGCCTCAGCCGCACTCCTCGTGAGCCTGGCCACCCTCGTCCTGCCACGCACGGTCGCCGGCCTGGCCACGAGCGCCCTGGTCGCGGGCCTCGCCCTCGCTGTCGTGGGAGTCGGGGTGACTGTCCGCGAATTGCGTCGCGACACGGTGGATTCCCCGACCACCGGGTGACGGCTACCGGGTGACGGCTACCGGGTGACGACCGCGAGGGCGTTGGGCCAGGGACCGGGCACGTAGTTGGCGTTGTAGCCGCTCAACGGGCCCATGGCGGATTCGATAGCTCCCTGCGCGGGATACACGCCGTTGCGCACCCAGTTGTCCAGGAGTCCGATCACAGCGATACGCGACTCAGGCGTGAAGTTGCAGTGCCCGGCGCCGTAGGGCGCTCCCGTCTCCTGGGAGTACTCAGGCGGCGGCACGGTGAAGAGCTGCACCAGCCCACCGAGCACGTTGCCCGCCTCCTCCTGAGCCTGGTAGCGATCGCGGAAGAAGGTCTGGTTCTGGGCGATGACGAGTGGGTCGGCCTTCGTGTGCATCGTGATGGTCGGCACCTTGACCGCACCGGTCGGATTGCCGCCCCGCTCGATTGCTGCAGCCTGGGCAGCAGGGTCTGCCTCGATGCGCGGGCCGTTGTCCAGGATGGCGACGAAGCGATCCGCGGCACCCTCACCGCCGATGGCATCGATGGCCTCGCGCTCCGCTTCGTCGAGCCGGCTGGCGTAGTCGGATGCGACATTGCCGACGACACTGCCGCCGTAGCGCGTGTCGATCTCCTGACGCCCTACGGTGCCGTAGGCGAGGGCCGTGAGCAGCGACTCGATCGTGCCCGAGACGGTGCTCACGATGCTCGTGCCGTCATAGGTGAACGTCTGGCTGGGCGCATCGACCATCGCAGCGATCGTGAAGATGCGCGCGATGGCGTCCGTGTCCTGATCCTGGGCGCTTTCGATGAGGCGGGACGCCGCGCCCTCCCAGCTGGCAAGGGCATCCTCGTAGCTCTCGAAGCCCGAGATCTCCATCTCGGGGTACATCAGCTGCTGGACGCCATAGGCAGTGTCGAGGGAAAGCCCGATATTGGGCTCCAGGCCCGCCATGACACCGCACAGCGGAGCAGCACCATCGACCCAGTCCATCGTCTCGGCGAGCGTCTGCGTGATGAGCCCACCGAGGGAGTCACCCCACACGTAGACGCGATTCGGCGTGCCGATCTGCTCCGTGAAGAAGGCGTGGATCTCCTCCGCCGCGCGCACGCCGTCCTCGACAGCCCAGCCATTGCTGGCGTAGGACGATCCCGCCAGTGCATATCCCTGCTCCAGGAGCGCATCGCCCAGGGAGGTATCGCCCGAATCCCAGCCGGGCACCGGTGTCGCGGTGGTCACGACCGGGTTGAAGTTGGGCGGGAAGGGCTCCGCGGG
>JBIIDD010000052.1:0-6938 GCA_044238565.1 Candidatus Nanopelagicales bacterium | reverse complement strand
CCTCGATGAGCGTCTCCTGGAGGTCGCGCAGGGGTCCACCGTCGGGATTGCGCGTGCGGCGCTGCCAGGATCCATCGGAGCGCAGGTCCCAGGCTGCCGTGCCCGGATCGAAGGCCAGCAGGAAGAGGGCGTTGACCTCGGCGATGTCCTCCGGAGCCTTGAGGCTCACGAGCGCCTCGACGCGCCGGTCGAGGTTGCGGTGCATGAGATCAGCCGAACCGATCCACACCTCGGTGTCGCCGTCGTTGCAGAACTCGAATGCGCGCGAGTGCTCGAGGAAGCGACCGAGGATGCTGATGACCTCGATGTTGTCGCTCAGGCCGGGCACGCCTGGGCGCAGGGCGCAGATGCCCCGGACCCAGACCTTGACCGGGACACCCGCCTGGGATGCCCGGTAGAGCGCGTCGATGATGCGCTCGTCCACGACGGCATTGCACTTGAAGCGGATTCCGGAGGCCAGTCCTGCTCTCGCGTGCTCGATCTCACGATCGATGCGTTCGATGAGGCCGTTGCGAATCGAGTGCGGGGCGACGAGCAGTCGGTGGTAGTCGGTGTTCATCGAGTAGCCGGACAGCACATTGAAGAGGTCGGAGACGTCCTCGCCGACCTGGCCATCGCAGGTGAAGAGGCCGAAGTCCTCGTAGAGGCGCGCGGTCTTGGGGTGGTAGTTGCCGGTCCCCAGGTGGCAGTAGCGGCGGAGTCGGTCGCCGTCGTCGCGCACGACCATGGAGAGCTTGCAGTGCGTCTTGAGCCCGACGAGACCGTAGACGACGTGCACTCCCGCTTCTTCGAGCTTCTTGCCCCAGTCGATGTTGTTCTGCTCGTCGAAGCGGGCCTTGATCTCGACCAGGGCGAGCACCTGCTTGCCGTTGCGAGCCGCCTCGATGAGGGCCTTGACGATGGGGGAGTCGCCGCTCGTGCGATAGAGCGTCTGCTTGATGGCAAGCACGTGCGGGTCGACCGCGGCCTGCTCGAGGAAGAGCTGGACCGAGGTGGAGAAGGAGTCGTAGGGGTGGTGGACGAGCACGTCCTTCTCGCGCACCTCGGCGAAGATGTCGGGCTCGGAGGCCGACTCGACCTCGGCGAGGGCGCGGCTCGTGCGGGGCACGAAGCTCGGCTGCTTGAGGTCGTCGCGGTCGACCGCGTAGAGGGACCACAGTCCGGTGAGGTCGAGCGGCCCGGGCAGGCGGAAGACCTCGGGCTCGCTCACGTCGAGTTCGTCCATGAGCAGCTCGAGCACGTGCGGATCGATCGAACTCTCCACTTCGAGGCGCACGGCCGGCCCGAAGCGGCGCCGGGAGAGCTCGCGCTCGAGGGCCTTGAGGAGGTTCTCGGCGTCGTCCTCCTCGACCTCGACGTCCTCGTTGCGGGTGACCCGGAAGGTGTGGTGCTGGAGGATGTCCATGCCCGGGAAGAGCTCGTCGAGATGGGCGGCGATGACCGACTCCAGCGGTACGAAGCGCTGGGCGTCGACGCGCACGAAGCGGGGCAGCGACGGCGGCACCTTGACGCGCGCGAAGAGCTCGGTGCCGGTGACGGGGTTGCGCACGACGACGGCGAGATTGAGTGACAGCCCGCTGATGTAAGGGAAGGGATGGCTCGGGTCGACAGCGAGCGGGGTGAGCACGGGGAAGACGCGCTGATCGAAGAAGGCGTCGAGCTCGGTGCGCTCGTCGGCGGTGAGCGACTCCCAGTCGAGGATGCGCACACCGTGTGCTGCGAGTGCCGGACGCACCTGGTCCCGGAAGATCGTCGCCTGCTGGAGCTGGAGCAGGTGCGCGCGGCTCCAGATCGCCTCGAGGACCTCGCGGGGAGTGAGCCCGCTGGCCGCGCGTACGGCGATGCCGGTGGCGATGCGGCGCTTGAGGCCGGCGACGCGCACCATGAAGAACTCGTCGAGATTGCTCGCGAAGATCGCAATGAACTTCGCGCGCTCCAGCACGGGGAGGTCGGGGTCCTCGGAGAGCTGCAGGACGCGCTCGTTGAAGGCGAGCCAGGAGAGCTCGCGGTCGAGGAATCGGTCGGGTGGGAGGGGTCCTGTCTCCGCCTCGATGGCCGCTACTGCGGCCTCGTCCAGGTCGACCTCGGCCTGCGGGAGGTGGGCCTGCGGGGCGTCGGTGGACATGCTCCTATGGTCCCACAGCCGGATGACCCCCGTGTGGCCTGCGGATGACGCATCAGGGCCGGGGGAGCGAATCAGGCACGTCGGTAGAGGACGTCGGTATCCCAGTGGGTGAAGCCCAGGCTGGAGTAGAGCGCGATGGCCGGGGTGTTGGCGGCGTCGACGTAGAGCATCGCCTGGGTCAGTCCGCGTGCGGCGAGAAGGCGAAGCCCGGCCACCAGCAGGGCGCGACCGAGTCCCGTGCCCTGATGCGCTGGGGCGACGCCGATGACGTAGACCTCGCCGAGGGCCTCATGGCCGTGGCCGTGCGAGTGGTCGACCCCCTCCGCATGCAATTGCTCATGGTCGGTGCCGTCATGGTGAGAGTGACCGCCGTGGACCTTGGTCCAGTGGAAGCCCGCGATGTCGCCCTGCTCGTCTGTGGCGACGAGGAATCCGGACGCGTCGAACCATGACTCCGACAGGCGTCGCTGCAGGTCGTCGAGGGTCCACCCACCCTGATCGGGGAGCCCTGCGAAGGCAGCGCTGTTGACCGCGAGCCACGCCTCGTCATCGATGCCCGGCAGGAAGGTGCGCAACTGCACTCCCGAGGGCAGCGGGGTGTCGGGCAGCGGCGACAGGAGTGAACGGCGCATCTGCCACAGCACCCGCGCCTGCGTGAAGCCCAGGCTCTCGGCGAGGCTGTTCGCAGCCTCGCTCGCCCCGTGTGCCCACAGTCGCAGGCCCTGGCCAGGTGCGTCGCGCCCGCTGATCTCGATGAGTTCATTGGCGAGTGCGTGGCCGAGTCCGCGATGTCGCATCGACGGGGCGACCACCATCTCGGCGCTCGGCCCCTCGACGAGGTCCGTCACGTCGAGATGCGCGTAGCCCACGAGCCGCCCGTCCTCGCCTCGCGCGAGGAGATGGCGCACGTGGGTGTCACCACCGTGGCGCAGGTGGAGCATGACGTGCTCGGAGATCGGCGTGAGCCCGTCGTGACGCGCAGCCTCGTCGACGAGATCGAAGACATCGAGGACCTCGGCCCGCTCCAGATGGCTGCGGACCTCGATCGGGTTCATCTGCCAGCCCGGGTCTCGACCTCGGTGTCCGCGACCTCCAGGGTGGAGACGGTGGCGTCGTCGGGGCGCGCGGGGACGAAGCGGTAGCCGACGTTGCGTACTGTGCCGATGAGGGCCTCGTGCTCCGGGCCGAGCTTGGCGCGAAGACGCCGCACGTGGACGTCGACGGTGCGCGTGCCGCCGAAGTAGTCGTATCCCCAGACCTCCTGGAGCAACTGCGCGCGACTGAAGACCCGGCCCGGGTGCTGGGCGAGGTAGCGCAGGAGCTCGAACTCCTTGAAGGTGAGGTCGAGCGTGCGGGTGCGCACACGCACGACGTAGCCGGCCTCGTCGATGGAGAGGTCACCGCTGCGGATCTCGCCGGGGCCATCCTCGGGCTCGGCATCGAGACGCGCGACAGCGAGACGAAGTCGGGCCTCGAGCTCCGCGGGCCCGCAGGTGTCGACGACGAATTCGTCGATGCCCCAGTCGCGCTGCAGCGCGGTGAGGCCGCCTTCGGTGACGATGACGATGAGGGGGTGCTCGATGCCCGTCTGGCGGATCAGGCGGGTGAGGCTGCGCACGTGCGGCAGATCGCGCCGACCGTCGACGAGGACCGCATCGCACGGCGGGGCGTCGAGGAGTGCCGTGGCCTGGGCGGGCAGGATGCGCACGGCGTGGGGAAGCAGGCTGAGCGCCGGCAGGACCTCCACGGAGGGCTCTACCGCCTGGGTGAGCAGCAGCAGGCGCACTACGGGAGGATACCGACCCGTGACCCAGGCTCCCGGCGTCGGGCGGCACCGCATTGCCGTGCCACCCCAGGCAGAACCCCTCGCGCTCATGAGCCAGGACGGCGTCGCGCTTGCGGCGATGCACCTCCCGCATCCGTCGAGTTCCACGGCGATCGTGGTCGCCCATGGCTTCGGGGGAGCGCACGATCAGGAGCGAGTGGAGCGCATCGCGCAGATCCTCAACGAGGAGGCCGGCGTCGTCGCGGTGACGCAGCGCGGTCACGGCGACTCAGGCGGAATGACGACCCTGGGCCATCGCGAGCCCATGGATGTCGAGGCTGCTGTGGCGTGGGCGCGCGGCGCGGGATACGACCGGGTGGTCACGGTCGGTTTCTCGATGGGTGCGGCAGTGGTGCTGCGCCACGCTGCCCTGCTCGGCCCGGAGTCGAGTGATGCGGTCATCGCGGTGAGCGGGCCCGCGTACTGGTTCTATCGCGGCACGACGCCGATGCGCTGGCTCCACCGCGGCATCGCCACGCCGGCGGGCCGCGCGTACATCCGCACGGCGCTGGGCACGCGCGTCGATCCCGCCCCCTGGCCCGACCCGCCGCCGATGCCGCCCACCGATGCGGCAGGGAGGGTGCGCGAGCACGGCATCGATCTGCTCATCGTGCACGGTGACGCCGACGCCTTCTTCCCCATGGATCACCCCCGCGCCTTGCACGAGGCGGCGCCGGGCTCCGAACTGTGGATCGAGCCGGGCTTCGGTCATGCCGAGGGGGCCATCGAGGAGGAACTCGTGAGGCGCATCGGCACGTGGGCCATGCAAGGGGCCGGGCGAGGCGCCCTTCCCGGCTTGTCGGGCTAGGCTGACCACATGCTCGAGATCGTCTTCACGGGGCTCCTCGTCTTCGCGATCCTCTTCATCACGTGGTTCTCGGGCTACGTCGTCTACAAGCTCTTCAAGGGCCAGGGCTAGGTGGCCGAGCAGTCGGGCTCTGACGGCCCCGCGGAGGCGTCCCTGCTGGACCTGCCCGAGGAGCTCATCCCGCTCTCCTGGCTCATCGGCCGCTGGGCGGGCGTCGGGCTCGGGCACTACCCCACGATCGAGGACTTCCGCTTCGGCCAGGAGGTCTCCTTCATCACCGACGGGCGCCCCTTCCTCTCCTATGCGTCGCGCAGTTGGCTGCTCGATGATGACGGCGAGAAGGTCCGCCCGCTCGCCCTCGAGTCGGGCTTCTGGCGTCCACGCCCGGACGGCGAGGTCGAGGTGATGCTCGCGCACCCCACCGGCTACTCCGAGCTCTGGCTCGGCACGCACGAGGTGCTCGGCATCGAGGATGCGCGCATCACGGGGGCGCGCGCCACGCTGCGCACCGATGTCATCGCCGCATCCCCCACCGCCAAGCCCTACTCCGCGGGCGAGCGGCTCTACGGCCTGGTCAATGGCGAGCTCATGTGGACCTTCGACATGGCGGCCGTCGGAGAGCCCATGACGAATCACCTTTCCGCGCGCCTCCGCCCGGCGGACTGACGGCCGCACCGTGGACCTGGATCAGCGCCTCCACGCCCGCGGCTATCGCGTCACCCCCCAGCGCACACTGGTGCTTGCGGCCGTCAATGATCTCGGTCACGCCACCCCCGAGGAGATCCTCGTCCGCGTGCAGTCTGAGTCGTCCAAGGTCAACCTGTCCACCGTCTATCGCACTCTCGACGTGCTCGAGGACGTGGGACTCATCACGCACGCCCACCTCGGACACGGGTCTCCGACGTACCACTCGGTCGACGACGATGTGCACATCCACCTCGTCTGCCGCCGGTGCGAGGGCATCGAGTCGATCCCGGCGTCCGTTGCGCGAGGCTTCCTCGGCGCACTGGATCGCGAGCGGGGCTTCTCCACCGATGTGGGTCATATGGCGATCCACGGGGTGTGCCGCACCTGCCGGGAAGACGAGCAGCATGCCTGACGTTGCCACCGGGGTGATGGCCTATCGCAGTCCCGCCCTCGACCTGCCAGGGGCGTGCCCAGCGCCGGAGGGATCCGCAGACGAGGGCGTGCCGTGGCACTACGGCGATCCGCACGCCGAGCAGCGTCGCCTGGTCGATGGCGAGGGCACCGTGGACCTCTCGCACCGCGGGGTCGTGACGGTCACCGGACCCGATCGGCTCACCTGGCTGCATAGCCTCACCACGCAGCACCTCGAGGCCCTCGCTCCGGGCGCATCCACGACGGCGCTCATCCTCAGCCCGCATGGCCATGTCGAGCACGAGATGCACCTCGCGGATGACGGCGCCACCACGTGGATCACTGTGGAGCCCGGGGGCGCTCCCAGCCTCGTCGCCTACCTCGACTCGATGCGCTTCATGCTCCGTGTCGAGGTCACCGACGTGAGCGCTGACTGGGCGGTGGTGTGGCAGCCCGTGCGCGTGGCCGATGCCGATCGGGTCACCTGGCTCGTGCCGGCAGACATGGCGGGAGCGGGGGCGACCGACGCGGGCAATGACCGCGGCGGTGACGCCTCGAAGTACGTCGACCATCGGCCGGACGTGCTCGTCGGCCGTGAGGTGATCGTGCCGCGCGCCGAGCTGTTGGCGGCTCTCGGGGATCACCCTTCCGGCACCTGGGCCCTCGAGGCGTTGCGAGTCGCTGCCGCCGTGCCCCGGCTCGGTTACGAGACCGACCACCGCACCCTCCCGCATGAGGTCGGCTGGATCGGGCCGGCCGTGCACCTGGCGAAGGGCTGCTACCGCGGCCAGGAGGCGGTCGCGCGGGTCCACAACCTCGGGGCGCCCCCACGTCGACTCGTGCTTCTCCACCTCGACGGTGGCGCGGAGGCACTGCCTGCGCACGGCGACGCCGTGCTGCTCGGCGATCGCGAGATCGGCTGGGTCGCCTCCGCCGCGCGGCACTACGAACTCGGCCCCATCGCGACCGCGGTCGTCAAGCGGTCGATCGATCCCGCGGCCGACCTCATCGTGCGTGCTGCATCGGGAGACATTGCGGCTGCGCAGGAGACCGTCATCCTCGTGCGCTAGTCGACGTCGATT
>JBIIDD010000051.1:0-6964 GCA_044238565.1 Candidatus Nanopelagicales bacterium | reverse complement strand
GAACCGCACTTCCAAAACTGGAGTGTAGGATCCCGTCACCAACCGGTCAAGGCCTACCCGGCCACGGCGAATCGGGAGAGTCGATGTTCGAGAACACCCTGCCGCGCTACGAGATCCTCTCCGAGGAGTCCATGGCGGTCCTCGACAAGGGCTGGCGCCGCATTGTCTCCGAGCTCGGCATCGAGTTCATGAAGCCCGAGGCCGTCGAGCTCTTCAAGGCTGCCGGCATGCGCACCGATGGCGACAAGGTCTTCTTCGATCCCGACTTCGTGCTCGAGCAGGTGGCCAAGGCCCCGCGTGAGTTCGACATCCAGGCCCGCAACCCTGCCAACACCGTGCACATCGGCGGCAATTCGATGGTCTTCTCGAGCGTCTACGGTCCTCCCTTCGTGCGTCAGGGTGACGTGCGTCGCGACGCGATGATGGACGACTACCGCAACTTCGCGAAGCTGGCCCAGTCCTTCTCCGCCATGGACAGCGTGGGCGGTGTCGTCTGCGAGCCCAGCGATGCACCGCTGGACTCCCGCCACCTCGACATGCTCTACGCCGCCATGACCCTGACGGACAAGATCTACATGGGCAATGTCGTCAGCGGCACGCGCGCGCTCGACACCATCCGCATGAGCGAGATCCTCTTCGGCAGCCGCGAGTCCATCGAGAAGACTCCGGCGTGCATCTCGCTCGTCAACTGCAACTCGCCGCTGCGCTGGGACGACCGCATGCTCGAGGCGCAGTTCGAATATGCAAAGGCGATGCAGCCGGTGATCCTCACGCCGTTCCTGCTCATGGGGGCGATGTCGCCCGTGTCCATCCCGTCGACCCTGGCCCAGCAGATGGCGGAGACGCTCACGGGCATCGCGCTCACGCAGCTCATCCGCCCGGGTGCGCCCGTCGTCTTCGGCAGCTTCCTCTCCAACATCGACATGCAGTCGGGGTCGCCGCAGTTCGGCACGCCGGAGTCCGCGATCGGCTTGCTCTGCACGGGTCAGATCGCCCGCCACTTCGGGTTGCCCTTCCGCACGGGCGGAGGCCTCAACTCCTCCCAGACGCCCGACGGGCAGGCGATCTTCGAGTCGCTCATGACGATGCTTCCGACTTTCCTCGCCGGCACCAACTTCGTCATGCACACGGCCGGCTGGCTCGAGGGCGGCCTCGTCGCCAGCTACGAGAAGTACGTCATCGACGTGCAGATCCTCGAGTCCCTGCAGCGTGAGTTCACTCCGGTGGACTTCTCGGAGGAGGAACTCGCCTTCGGTGCTCACGAGGAGGTCGGCGCGGGCGGCCACTTCCTCGGCGCCGAGCACACGATGGAACGCTTCCGCACGTGCTTCTACCGACCCTTCCTGTGGAACTCCGACAACTACGAGCGCTGGATGCGACTCGGTGGCAGGGACACCGTCGAGCGCGCGCGCGAGATCTACGAGAAGAAGCTCGAGGAGTACGAGCAGCCGCCGCTGGACGAGTCCATCCGCGCGGAGCTCGAGGAGTACGTCGTACGTCGTCGCGCTGAACTCGGCGACTGAGCCGAAACCGATCGCCTAGGGTGTCGGCATGCCCAGGGGATACGACTTCATCATCGTCGGCGGGGGTTCGGCAGGCTCGGCGCTCGCAGCGCGATTGAGCGAGGACCCGTCGACCACGGTCCTCCTGCTCGAGGCCGGCCGCCCCGACTACCCCTTCGACGTCTACGTCCACATGCCTGCTGCCTTGACCTTCCCTATCGGTAACCCGCTCTACGACTGGATGTACGCCTCGCAGCCCGAGCCGCACATGAACGGCCGACGGGTCAATCACGGCCGCGGCAAGATCCTCGGTGGGTCCAGCAGCATCAACGGCATGATCTTCCAGCGCGGCAACCCGCTGGACTACGAGCGCTGGGCCAGCGATCCCGGCATGGAGACCTGGGACTACGCCCACTGCCTTCCCTACTTCAAGAAGATGGAGGACTGCCCCGCGGGTGCCGATGAGTGGCGGGGCAAGGGCGGTCCACTCATCCTCGAGCGCGGCGAGGCAAAGAACCCGCTCTTCGCAGCGTTCTTCGCCGCCGTCCAGGAAGCCGGTCACGAGCTCACCGCCGACGTCAACGGCTACAAGCAGGAGGGCTTCGCGGCGTTCGACCGCAACGTCCACAACGGCCGTCGCTACTCCGCCAGCAAGGCCTACCTGCGCCCCGTGACGTCCCGCCCCAACCTCACCGTCAAGACACGGGCGCATGTCACACGCATCGTCATGGACTCCTCCACCGGCACGCCGCGCGCCACCGGCGTCGAGGTCTCCCTGGGCGGCAAGCGACCGGTCCGCGTGCGCGGATCTGAGGTGATCCTCGCGGGGGGCGCCTTCAACTCGCCCCAGTTGCTCCAGCTCTCGGGCATCGGCAATGCCGATCATCTGAGCTCCGTCGGCGTGGACCCGGTGCACAACCTCCCGGGCGTGGGGGAGAACCTCCAGGATCACCTCGAGGTCTATGTGCAGCATGCGTGCACGCAGCCGGTGTCACTCAACCCCAATCTGCAGTTCTGGCGCCGCCCCTTCATCGGCGCGCAGTGGCTCTTCCTGCGCTCGGGTCCGGGTGCCTCCAACCATTTCGAGGCGGGCGGCTTCATCCGCAGCAACGACGATGTCGCGTATCCCAACCTGATGTACCACTTCCTGCCGATTGCGGTGCGCTACGACGGCACCTCGATCGCCGAGGGCCACGGCTACCAGGTGCACATCGGCCCGATGTACTCCGATGCACGCGGCAAGCTCTGGATCACCAGCGCCGACCCGATGACGCCGCCCTCCTTCGTCTTCAACTACCTCTCCACCGACCAGGACAAGCGCGAGTGGGTGGAGGCGATCCGCAAGACCCGCGAGATCCTCGAGCAGCCGGCCTTCGCGCCGTACAGTGCGGGCGAGATCTCTCCCGGACCCGAGGTCGAGACCGATGAGCAGATCCTCGACTGGGTGCGCAAGGACGGCGAGACGGCGTACCACCCGTCGTGCACGGCCCGCATGGGCGTCGACGAGATGTCGGTGGTGGATCCGCTCACCATGCGCGTCCATGGCACCGAGGGGCTGCGCGTCGTGGATGCCTCCGTCATGCCCTATGTCACCAACGGCAACATCTATGCGCCGACGATGATGCTCGCGGAGAAGGCTGCCGACATCATCAAGGGTGCGACCCCACTGGCGCCCGAGCACGTGCCCTTCTATCGCCACGGCAAGGAAGCGAAGGCCGATGCCTGATCTCTACATCGACGGTGCCTGGGTCTCGGCCTCCGAGGGCGGCACACGCGAGATTCACTGCCCGGCCGACGGCAAGGTGGTGCGCGTCGTCGATGAGGCGACGGCTGTCGACACCGAGCGCGCCATCCTCGCCGCACGTACCGCCTTCGATGATGGTCGATGGTCGAGTGTCCCCGTGGCGGAGCGAGGCAGGCTTCTCGCCCGTGTCGCCGATCTCCTCGAGCGCGATGTCGACGAGATCGCTCGGCTGGAGTCCCTCGACACGGGCAAGCGCCTGGTCGAGGCCGAGTACGACGTCGCTGACGTGGCGAAGTGCTTCCGCTACTTCGCCGGCCTCGCCCAGGGCGACACGCTCGGCGGTCGCGTGGTCGATGCGGGCAACCCGGATGTGCGGTCGCGAATCGAGTACTCACCCGTCGGGGTCTGCGGGCTCATCACTCCCTGGAACTATCCGCTCCTCCAGGCAGCCTGGAAGGTCGCTCCTGCGCTCGCGGCCGGATGCTCCTTCGTGCTCAAGCCGAGTGAGCTGACGCCGAGCACGACGATTCATCTCATGCGCCTCCTCGAGGAGGCCGGTCTCCCCGCGGGCGTGGGCAATCTCATCCTCGGGGCGGGCGCCACTGCAGGCGCACCACTCGCCACCCATCCGGCTGTCGACATGGTGTCGTTCACCGGCGGTGTCGTCACGGGGCGGCGCGTCATGGCCGACGCCGCCGCGACGGTGAAGAAGGTCGCGCTCGAGCTCGGTGGCAAGAACCCCAACATCGTCTTCGCCGACGCTGACCTCGCCGCGGCCATCGACAACGCGCTCACGGCGGTCTTCCTCCACAGTGGCCAGGTCTGCTCGGCGGGTGCGCGCCTGATCGTGGAGGAGTCGATCCACGACCGTGTCGTCGACGAGATCGTGCGCCGCGCCCAGCGGATCCGCCTCGGCGGTCCCTTCGATCCTGAAGCGGAGACGGGCCCCCTGATCTCCCCCCAGCACCGGGACAAGATCGAGAGGTACGTCGCGGGTGCCCTCGCCGAGGGGGCCGTGCTCCGGTGCGGCGGGAGCGCCCCTGATCCCGTCGAATTCCCCGCGCTCGCGGGCGGCTGCTACTACCTTCCGACTGTGCTCGATGGCTGCCGGACCGACATGACCTGCGTCCAGGACGAGTCCTTCGGCCCGGTGCTCACCGTGGAGACCTTCCAGACCGAGGAGGAGGCGATCGCGCTGGGCAACGACACGGTCTATGGCCTCGCCGGGGCGGTGTGGACATCTGATGCCGGCAAGGCGGAACGCGTGGCCTCCGCCCTGCGTCACGGCACCATCTGGATCAACGACTTCCACCCGTACCTCCCGCAGGCGGAATGGGGCGGCTTCAAGCAGTCGGGCGTCGGGCGCGAACTCGGCCCCAGTGGGTTGCACGAGTACCTCGAGGCCAAGCATGTCTACCGCAATCTCTCGCCAGCACCCAGCGGCTGGTTCGCCGAGGAGGCATGAGATGACGAGTCCGACCCCCGCGACCGCATCGACCGCGTCAGGTGGCGCACCGGCGATCTCGGTGCGCAATCTGTGGAAGGTGTTCGGCCCCCAGGCGGACAAGATCGTCGGCACGCCGTATGCCGACCTGCCCCGCGACCAGCTGCTCGCCGACACCGGGTGCACTGCCGCCGTGCGCGACGTCACCTTCGACGTCGCTGAGGGCGAGGTCTTCGTCGTCATGGGCCTGTCCGGCTCGGGCAAGTCCACGCTCGTGCGGTGCCTGACTCGCCTCGTCGACGCCACCGCCGGTGAGGTGATCATCGAGGGCGAGGACATCCTCAAGGCCAATGACAAGCAACTGCGACAGTTGAGGCGCACCGAGTTCTCCATGGTCTTCCAGCACTTCGGCCTGCTGCCGCATCGCAAAGTCATCGACAACGTCGCCTACCCACTCGAGATCCAGGGCGTGAAGAAGGATGACCGCTACGCGCGCGCGGAGGAGGTCATCCAGCTCGTCGGGCTCGCGGGCTACGCCAACTCCTACCCCGAGCAACTGTCCGGTGGCATGCAGCAGCGCGTCGGCCTTGCCCGCGCGCTCGTGGTCGACCCCGACGTGATGTTCCTCGATGAGCCCTTCAGCGCTCTCGATCCGCTCATCCGCCGCGACATGCAGGACGAGGTGATGCGCCTGCACCGCGAACTCGGCAAGACCATGGTCTTCATCACCCACGACCTCGCCGAAGCGATGAAGCTCGGCGACCGCATCGCGATCATGCGCGATGGCGCCGTGGTCCAGATGGGCACCGCCATGGATCTCGTGCTCCACCCGGCTGATGCCTACGTCGAGGACTTCCTGCGCGATATCCCCAAGAGCCACGTCCTCACCCTGGAGACCATCGCGCGCCCGTTGCGCGATGGGGAGTCAGGAGACGGCCCGGCCGTGGCCGGCGACACGATCATCAAGGAGGCAACGCACGCGATCATCGCGTCCGTTGCCCCCGTGAGGGTCATGAGCGGTGGTGCCCTGGTGGGCTACGTCGGCAGCGACGACGTCCTCACGCTCATCGCCGGTGATCGCGACTCGGAGTTGGGCGACTAGCCGTGGACGTCAAGGCCGTCCTCCGACTCCGCTGGGTCCAGGCTGTCATCGTCCTTGTCGTATGGGCCGTGACGGCGACGGCCCTAAGGGGGGTGCAGACCCAGGAGCTCTCGACGGCGACCGATTCGCCGTTCACGGCGATCATGCGCGACCTCGCTGCATCCATCCGTGGCAACCGCACGGAGAGTTTCCTCTTCGTCTACGTCTTCAACCCCCTGCGAGCCGTCATCTCGGGCTTCATCGAGATCTTCATGGGGATCATCGCGGTGCCGGCAAGCGGCAATCTCATCCCGCTGCTGGGGTGGTTCGGCACCCTGGCGGTGATCGGCTTCATCGTCTACGCGACATCGACGCTGCGGATGGCCTTCGTGAGCATGTTCCTCATGCTGCTGTGCGGCATGCTCGGTATGTGGCTCCTCACCATGGAGACCCTCGCGATGACGATCGGGGCCGTCGTCCTCTCGCTCGCCATCGCACTGCCCCTGGGTGTGTGGGCCGGCCTCAACGACCGGGTGATGAAGGTCCTCCGGCCCTGGCTGGACCTCGCGCAGGTCCTGCCCACGCTCGTCTATCTGGCTCCGCTCGCGCTGGTCTTCCTCATCGGCATCGCCTCGGCCACGATCGCGACGATGATCTACTCCATTCCCATCTGCATCCGCATCACCGCTCATGCGATCAAGAGCCTCAAGCAGGGGCCGATCGAGGCGGCGGAGTCGGCGGGATCGACGCGATGGCAGGTGCTCACCAAGGTGCAGCTGCCCATGGCCAAGAGCACCATCATCCTCGCGGTCAACCAGACGACGCTCGCCGCGCTGTCCTTCGTGGTCATCGCTGCTCTCATCGGCGCCCCCGGGCTGGGCAAGCCCGTCATTGAGGCCCTCACCATCCGCGATGTGGGCGACGGTGTCGTCGCGGGACTTGCTGTCGTCCTCCTCGCGGTGATGCTGGACCGCTCCACCAGTGCAGCGGTCAATCGCGATCAGTCGGGCTACGCCGCCGCTGACGCGGCAAAAGTGCGTCGACGCATCGGTCTCGCGATCTTCGGTGTCCTCACCCTCATCGCCATCTACCTCTCCCGCTACCTGCTGTGGTTTGCGGTCTTCCCGGAGCAGCTCATCTTCGGGGAGTACGTAGCCGAGGCGGCCAACGCCGTATCCGACTGGATCACCGAC
>JBIIDD010000050.1:0-7030 GCA_044238565.1 Candidatus Nanopelagicales bacterium | reverse complement strand
CGGCGGCGAAGGTGAGAGGACTCGCTCATGCCCTGTGAATACCAAAGATTCGGGTAGGGGTCGATAGCGGGGCTCGAAATTCCGTACCCGCACGGCAGGTCACCCCGTGGGAATGGGTCCCGGCTCTCGCGCCTCAGCCACTCGCCCCGTGGCTGGCCAAGAATCCCAGGAGAGCCTGAGCGAACTCAATGGGGGCATCCTGGGGGATCCAGTGGCTGGCATTGTCCACAGCTATCAACTGGGAGCCAGGAATGTCCTGATGCAGTCTCAGGGCGTCGCCCAGCCGCTGCCACGGATCGTCGACACCCCAGAGCAGAAGAGTGGGGGTCGTGATGGACCCCAGAAGTGGGGTGAGCGCTGAAGTGTGGTTGGTGTTTAGGGCTGCGGCGTTGCGGATCAGGCTCAAGGCGCCTTCGGTATCGGCGTAAGGAGCCAAGATGCCGTCCATCCACTCCTCGGTAAGTCGCTCGCTGCGTGAGATTCCGTCAGGGAGTCCCCCCTTGACGAACTCCACGATCTCGGCTGCGGGCCTTTGGCTCCAGCCGGGATCGCCAAGCGCAATCATGTCGCCAATTGGCCAGGAGTCATAGGCCACCGCGTTCGAGAGGGTGAGGGTTTGCAGGCGTTCGCGATGGTCCACGGCCAGGATGAGCCCAACTCCCCCGCCGGTGTCATGCCCCACCAGATGTACCTTTTCGAGTCCGAGGTGATCCAGGAGCTGGACGACCATGCGCGCCTGCGTTTCCAGTGAACGGTCACTGACATCGCGGCGATCTGACCAACCATGGCCGATGAAATCAGGAGCGAGAATGCGGACTCGATCCTCGAGGAGCGGGATCACGTCATTGAAGAGATAGGACCACGTTGGGATTCCGTGAAGGAGCAGGACCGTATCGGGCGCACTCTCGCTGCCTCGATCGGTATAGGCCACAGTCAGCGGAACTCGCGCCACGCGAGAGATCCTGACGTGCCTCTGACCTGAGCGAAACTCGTCGTGCTTCATGCGTCTGCCTCTATAGACACTAAGGGAGTTCGATTTCCCATTCATATGAGAACTTGCTGATATCGAGGATCAGTGAAGTCTCGACCTTGAGGACACCATCGATTTGGCCCACGCAATCCGTGGAGAAGGAAAGTAGATGCTCGTGATTCGAGAAAAAGGCCTCGATCATGATGTCGAATCGCCCCGTGGACAACCCGCAATATCGGACCTCAGGGAACTTCACCAGAGCTGCTGACACAGCCCGGAGCTTGTCTAGGCTCACATTGAGTCCCATGATCGCCGACAGCGTGAAGCCTGCGAGTTTCGGCGTGGGTACGGCGACGATCTCGATCAGCCCGTGGCCCAGGAGATTGGCTATGCGCTTGCGGATCGTGGCCTCGGTGACACCGAGGCTTCGCGCGATCTCGACGTTGCTCGCACGACCATCCAACTTGAGGATTCCGATGACCCCCTTATCGAGGTCGTCGATCTCGTAGATGCGCCCTTCGTCCTCAGTGCCAGCCCGAGGGGTCTCGTACGGCGACCGCTTCCCTGAGATCACCCCGGCATCGTAGTCAGCCACCCCAGGGTTCAGGGACGCCGAGGCCCCGGCGATCGGATCGGCGGGGGGCCAGATCGCCGGGGCCTCGGCCAGCTCAGTAGACCTTGGTCTCCGTGAGCACTGCGTACTCCTCGGGATGCGAGGAACGCATGATCAGGGTGCGGATGACGCCGATGGCGAAGACGACGGGAAGGATGGCGAGCAGAGCCCAGTTGACCCAGTCCGTGCGTCCAGTGAAGTAGTCGAAGTTGGTCATGATGAGGTAACAGGCGATGGTGAGCAGGACCGCGCTGACCGCCGGTGCGACGAGAGTGCTCCACACCGTCAGGCTGCTGTCCCGATTCCGAGCGAAGTAGGCCACGATCGCCACGGAGCACAGTGCCTGGAGAACGACGATCGCGATGACGCCCGGAGCCACTCCCAGGAGGAAGACCTGCAGGTAGGGGTCAGCGCCGATGAAGAAGAAGAGCACCGTCAGCACGAGCGCGATGACCACCATGACCTGGCTTGCGACATAGGGGGATCCGTACTTGGCGTTGACCTTCGACAGGCTTGCGGGTAGGAGCCGCTCACGGCCCAGCGCGAACATGTACCTGCTCGCCGTGTTGTGGAAGGCGAGAACCGATGCGAAGGAGCTGGTCACCAGCAGCACCTCGGTGACGACCACGGCCGGATAGCCGACGTACTGCTCCATCGCAGCGAAGACCAGACCCACCGGGTCCGCGAGCGCTGCCTCCTGGATCGCCGAGCTGCCATATGCCGTGACGAGCACCCAGGCCATGAAGCCGTAGAAGATGGTGAGGAAGCCCACGGCCAGGTAGATCGCGCGAGGAAGCGTCCGACGCGGATTCTTTGCCTCCTCGGAATAGATGGCCGTGGACTCGAAGCCGATGAAGGCTCCGAAGGCGATGGCGAACATCGCGCCGGCGCCAGCACCGGCGAAGATGGTGCTGGGTGTGAAACCACTGAAGTCGAAGCCTTCAGCACCTCCCTGCAGCAGGACGGGAACCGCGAGCACGAGGAGGACGCCAGCCTCGGTCAGAAGGGCGACACCGAGGACCTTCGCGCTCAGCGAGATCTGGCGATAGCCGAGGAAGGCGACGATCGCCAACGCGATGAGCGAGAAGACGATCCAGGGGATATCGATCCCCCAGAGGCTCGCGAAGAGCACCTGCGTGAAGGCACCGATGGCACCGAACTGACCGATGACGATGACGGCATATGCCGTGACCGCGAGGAATGCGGCGCCGCCACCGGCCGGACGACCAAGCCCCCGACCGATGTAGGCGTAGAACGCCCCTGAGTTGGTGATGCGAAGCGCCATGCGCGTGAGGCCGACCGAGAAGAGGACAAGGACGAGCCCGGCGATGACCTGGGCACCCACGGCGCCAGGGCCTCCGATCATGAAGGCGACGGGGAGGAATCCGGCCACCACGAGGAGTGGCCCTGCAGCTGCAATCGTGAAGAAGGCGATCTCCACCGGGCCCATGTTGCCCGTGATGCGGGCGTCTGGGGATGCCTCCGGTGCCCCCGTGCCTTGCGAACTATCGGACATGGCCCCTCCCAACTGAGGATTCGTTCTTGCGCGATGACCTACTGAGCTATTCCTTCGGGTTGGTACGTCGTGAGGTACGCCTTGCGAGCCACCTCGAAGCAATCCAG
The DNA here is from genome assembly GCA_044238565.1 of Candidatus Nanopelagicales bacterium. Taxonomy (GTDB): domain Bacteria; phylum Actinomycetota; class Actinomycetes; order S36-B12; family S36-B12; genus Mxb001. The sequence continues at coordinate 3,824 of JBIIDD010000050.1, read as the reverse complement.
CTGAGGACGCAGCACACCTGCTCCGATCTGTCCTCCGTCCTTACCCGCCAGCCCCCCGTCGATCGCTGGAGCCAGCCCCTCTCGCAAAACAAGTTCGACGTCGATGCCAAGCGGCGATCCACGGAAGGAGAAGGGCGGCAGAAGGAACTCGTCGTGCTCAGCGATCGTGATGCGGTACATGTCCTCGTTCGCTCGCAGCATGGAGGCGTAATCCCCGCCCTGATAGGCCTGCAGCGTGGGCGCGCACGCCTGTGCGAGACCGCCCAGGCCGACCACCTCGGTGAAGCAGCTCTCGCCGCCGATCCACTCAGCGTCCTCGGGTCCGAATCCGTCGAAGAAGCGCCCTTCCAATGACGGATGCGCACCGGTGAACCATCGGTCGCCAAGACCACTCACACGCAGTGAGAGCCCATTGCAGTCGATGACGATGCCCGTCACGAGGCTGCTGCACTCAACCCCGTGAGCAGCATCGGCCATCGCCTTGGCCGCAGCCATGCCCATGCGGAGAAAGGTGTAGTCGTTCTCCTCCAGGAACTCGATGACCTGTCGTGACTCCGGCATCGATCCATCGCATGCCATATCGGAAAGGGCGCCGCGGATCGTGCGATCGAAGAGGATCGTGGCTGCGGTGTTCCTGCTGTGCAGTTCATCGCCCAGCCTTAGCGCACGTGCCATGATCGACTTGAGGTCGACAGGTCCCGTCCGGCGCAGGGCCTCGGCAAGGACAGGGCCCATGACGGACTCCAGCCACCGCAGCGCGTCGATGACCTGCTGTCCATACGCTCCATAATTGAGGCGCAGCGGACTCTTGCCTTCGTACAGATTGCAGAAGGCCCTACCGCCGAAGGCCTGCTCCTCCACCACCAGGACGGGCATGGACGCCGTATAGATCCCGGCTACGGACCCAATGCAGCCGTGACTCTGTGTATTGCTGACGTGGATCACGCCGTCGCGGATGAGGCGTTCAGCCTCGTCGTGGTCCCGGGCGAGGCCCTCGTAGAGCGCGGCATTGAGAATCGATCGACGCTGGCCCCCGCGGTACTCGTCCCAGGACAAGGGGGTGCCGGAGGTGAGGATCGTGCTGGACGTCATGCCGGGGACGACATCACCTGCTCGCGCCACGTCGACGAGCATCGGACGGGACTGGAGCATGCGGGTGACGGCGAGCGCGTTCGCGCCAGTCCTGCGCTCCTCACCATCGGAGGACAAGGCCATACCCGTCATCACGAACTTCCTGCCCCTCTCCACGTGCACCTGAGCCGACGATCCTTGGGTTAGTTCTGCTGGAGGTACCTGTCGATTTCCCACGTCGTCACGACCGAGTTGAATTCGGCGACCTCGCGCCTCTTGTAGTCCAAGTAGGCGCTGTGGAATTCGCTCCCCATCACCTCTCGAGCGAAGTCATCGGCCTCCAGCTCATTCAGCGCATCGCCCAACGTCGTCGGGAGCGAGATGTCGCCGGCAGCGGCCAACTGAGCCGCTGTTGCCTTGTACATGTCGTAGTTGAGCGGGGCACCCGGGTCGAGCTTGCGCCGGATGCCGTCGAGGCCAGCAGCGAGGACCATGCCGATGCCGAGGTGGTAGTTCACTGCCGCATCCGCCGTCCTGACTTCCAGGCAGTGGCGGTTGACGGGCATCCGACACATGAGGGTCCGGTTGTTCTCACCCCACGCCCGATAGACGGGAGCCCAGGAGATCTCGTCCATGTATCCCTTGCTGGTGAAGCGCTTGTAGGAGTTCACGAGCGGGGAGGTGATGGCCATGATGGCACCGGCGTGCTCCAGGACTCCCCCGACGAAGTGCCTGGAGAGCTCGCTGTAGGAGCCATCGGAAGCGGCGAAGAGGTTCTCTCCGGATTGCGCATCGGCGATGCTGATGTTGATGTGCGACGCGGAGCCGAAGTCATCCTGGAACGGCTTGGGCATGAACGTGGCGATGCAGCCCACCTGACGTGCGCAGTGCTTGGCCATGAGGCGGAAGAGCACCATGCGATCGGCCATGGTGAGGGCATCGGTGTAGTGGAAGTTGAACTCGTACTGGCCGTCACCGCCCTCGTGGTCGAAGGAGTACAGGCCCCAGCCCAACTCCCTCATGTACTCAGCCATGGGAGCAAGGAACGGTGCAGCCTGAATGGTGGCCTCGAGGTCGTAGCCCCGCGTCGGCGTATTGAGCAGGTCATCCGTGACCAGCGGGACCCAACGCCCCTCTTCCTGCCGAACGACGTAGAACTCGGGCTCGATTCCGACATTGGCGATGAAGCCCATATCGCGTGCCTGATCCACTACGGACGTGAGGAAGTTCCTGCCCTCCATCGGGTAGGGCACTCCGTTGAGGTGAAGAAGGGTCGGGATCACAGCGAACTCGGGCTGCCAGGGGAGCACGACAACGCGATCAAGTTCAGGCATCCCTGCGCACTCGTCCTCATGGGGGCCCAGGTCGCCCATGCCTTCGAGTGCACCCACGGTGTAAAGCTCCGAGCCTTCCGCCATGGAGGGAAGGAAGTCGACAGGAACGCACTTGCTCTTCGGGACTCCTAGGACATCCACGTAGAAGCCGAACACGTACTTGACCCCACGAGCCTTCAAGTCGTCTCGCAGTTCCTCCGGCGTCATCACGAATGCTCCTATTCGTCTCGGTAATGGTCGATTGGAGACGAAATGTAGAACCTTGGTGCTAGAAAATTCCTGAAATCGACACAAAACTCCGAAAATCGTCGAAATTCGAACTGCTCACACCCCTCACGGGGCTACCGGGCGCTCACCCCAGACGGGCCCGCCAGGTGCCCGTGGGGGTCTGCCACAGTGGGCGCGCTGCCCACCCCTATGTCCCAGGAGGAACCATGGGAGCGCTTCTCGCACTCGGCTCGAGCCTCGCTTGGGGCTGTGCCGACTTCATCGGTGGTATCGCGGCTCGGCGCGTCGGACCCCTTCGCGTCATGCTTCTCTCATACCCGGTGGGAGCGGTACTGCTCACCGTCATCGCCTTCGCGCTCGTGCCGGGGGTCGTAAACGCCGAGATCCTGGCGTGGTCTGTCGCGGTCGGGCTTAGTGGAAGCCTTGCCATCTTTCTGCTCTATGCGGCACTCGCCATCGGCCCCATGGGCATCGTGTCGCCATTGACCGCCGTGGGTAGCGCAGCAGTCCCTGTTCTCGCGGGACTCGCGAGAGGCGAGATGCTCACCCCGCTCATCCTCATCGGCATGTTCCTCGCCACGGTCGCCGTCATCCTGGTGAGCCGCGAGCCGGGTCCGCATAGAAGCGTGACCACTCGAGCCCTACTCATGTCAGCCGGTGCAGGCTTCTTCCTGGGCCTATGCCTCACGGGTCTGGGATTAGCGCCTGCGGAATCAGGGATCTGGGTGTCCGCACTTGGCCGCTGGATCGCAAGCGTCGCCGTCCTGGGCATCGCCCTGATCGTGCTCACACGGTCGCGTCCCCGTATCTCCTCACCGTACCCCTGGGCTCTCGCGATCGCCGCAGGCGCCTTGGATGGCGTCGCGAACGGGTTCTTCCAGTTGGCAGCACAGCAGGCGGAACTCGTGATCGTCGCTGTCATCAGTTCGCTGTATCCAGCCGCGACGCTACTGCTAGCTCGCTGGCTCTTGAGCGAACGCCTCTCGCGGAGTCAGGCCCTCGGCGTTGTCCTCGCGCTGGGCGCCATCGTCACCCTGGCCGTCTAGCCTGGGCTCAGCCGGTGTGAGCAGTGGCAGCAAGGGCCTGCGAACTCGCCACAAGGATTGTCTCGATATCCGCGTCTTCGATGCCTCGATGCGTCACCGCGCGCACCTGTCCGTGCGGATAGGCGACCATGCCGACACCACGCTC
>JBIIDD010000049.1:0-7154 GCA_044238565.1 Candidatus Nanopelagicales bacterium | reverse complement strand
CGCCGGGGGCGGAAGTCTGCCAGGATGCGCCCGTGACGGAGACGGTGACGCTCGCCGATATCGAAGCGGCCGCAGGCCGTCTCGAGGGCGTCGTCCGGCGCCTTCCTGTCCACTCCGCGCGGTGGCTGTCCGATCGCGTCGGCGGCCCGGTCTTCCTGGCGACGGAGAACCTCCAGCGTGCCGGCTCCTTCAAGATCCGCGGGGCCTACAACAGGCTCAGCCGACTCAGCGACGCCGAGCGTGCCGCGGGAGTCGTGGCGGCATCCGCGGGTAATCACGCCCAGGGGGTAGCACTTGCGGCCTCCATGCTCGGTGTCCGCTCCACGATCTTCATGCCGCGGTCGGCCAGCATGCCCAAGGTCATCGCGACCAAGGACTATGGCGCCGACGTCCGCTTCCACGGTGCGACGCTTGATGAGGCCATCGTCGAGGCCCGTGCCTTCGCTGAGTCGACCGGTGCGATCTTCATATCGCCCTTCGATCACGCCGACATCGTCGCGGGCCAGGGCACCCTGGGGCTGGAGATCCTCGACCAGGTCCCCGACGTGCGCACCGTCGTGGTCTGCACGGGTGGTGGTGGACTGCTCGCAGGTGTCGCTCTCGCGATTAAGTCGAAGCGTCCCGACGTGCGCGTCATCGGGGCTCAGGCGGCGGGTGCTGCGGCGTACCCACCTTCACTTCTCGCGGGGCATCCGGTGCCGCTGCGCACCATGCGCACGATGGCGGATGGGATTGCTGTCGGTCGGCCCGGGGATATCCCCTTCGCCCTCATCCAGCGTCACGTCGATGACATCCGCGTGGTGTCGGAGGACATGCTCGCCAAGGCGCAGTTGCAGCTCCTCGAGCGCTCCAAGCTCGTTGTGGAGCCCGGAGGGGCAGCGGCGGTGGCAGCGATCATGGACGATCCCGCGTCCTTCGAAGCGCCGGTGGTGGCTGTCCTCTCGGGAGGCAACGTCGACCCCCTCGTGATGATGAGGGTCATCCGCCACGGTCTCACCGCTGGCGGCCGCTTCACCCAGATCACGGTGCACGTGCCCGACCGACCGGGATCCCTTGCTGGGCTCCTCGCTGAGATCGGCTCGCTGGACGCCAACGTCGTCGACGTGTCGCACCTGCGCACGAATCCCCGCCTTGCCGTCGACGAGGTGGAGATCACGATCGACCTCGAGACGCGCGGAGCCGAGCATCGCGAGCAGCTGCTCGACCATCTGCGTCAGCGCGGGTACCGCATCACCGAGGTGCATTAGCAGCGGGTAGCCTTCGCGCCGTGTCCGACATCATCACCGCTCAAGGTCTCGTCAAGAAATACGGCGATGTCGTCGCCCTCGATGGTCTCGACCTGAGGGTCCCGGAGGGTACGGTCTACGGCCTTCTCGGTCCCAATGGCGCGGGCAAGACGACGACGGTGCGGATCCTCACCACTCTCCTGTTGCCCGATGCGGGGACAGCGACGGTCGATGGCCTGGATGTCGTGAAGAAGCCCAATGCGGTGCGCCGCATCATCGGCCTCACCGGGCAGTACGCCGCTGTCGATGAGTACCTCACCGGCCGTGAGAACCTGCGCATGTTCGGCGACCTCTACCACCTCCCGTCGTCCTATGTGAAGGCCCGCAGCGACGAGCTCCTCGAGCGCTTCGACCTCGCCGACGCGGCCGACAGGTCCCTGCGCACGTACTCGGGAGGTATGCGCCGGCGCCTCGATCTGGCAGCCAGTCTCATCGCCAAGCCGCGCGTCCTCTTCCTTGACGAGCCGACCACCGGCCTCGACCCGCGCTCGCGCATCGGTCTCTGGGAGGTCATCACCGACCTGGTCGCGGATGGCACCACGGTGCTGCTCACCACGCAGTACCTCGAGGAGGCCGATCAGCTCGCTGAGGAGATCGTCGTCATCGATCGCGGTCGTGTCATCGCGCAGGGCACATCCGATGTGCTCAAGGATCAGGTGGGTGGCGATCGGCTGGAGGTCGTGGTCGAGGACCCTGCCCAGATGGATGCAGCGGCGGAGGCCCTGCGCTCCGTGGCGACGGGTGAGGTGACGGTCAATCGCGCGGATCACCGCGTCGTCGCACCCGTAGTCGGCGGTTCCCTCACCCTGGTCGATGCCGTGCGCTCGCTCGACGCCGCTCATGTGGCGATCGCCGATGTCGCGCTGCGAAGGCCGACGCTCGACGACGTCTTCCTCTCCCTCACCGGCCACACTGCAGAGGAGGAGCAGGCATGAGCAGCGCCGTCCCCACGCGTTCGCGGCCGATCATCGGCTGGGGCCTTCACGATGGCCTCGTCGTCGCCCGCCGCAATCTCATCCAGACCATCCGCGTGCCCGAGCTGCTCTTCTTCTCGATCGTGCAGCCGGTCATCTTCGTACTGCTCTTCGCCTTCGTCTTCGGCGGCGCGATCCCCATCCCCGGATCGGATCCGACCACCGCGCCGGACGCGGACATCTACCGGCAGTACCTCATGCCCGGCATCTTCGGCCAGACGGTGGCCTTCGCTTCAGCGGCTGCCACCGTGGGCCTTGCGGAGGATATGAAGCGCGGCATCATCGACCGCTTCCGCTCGCTGCCCATGGCGTCGGGCGGCGTACTCATCGGACGCACCTTCGCAGATGCGACGCGGCAGATCCTCGTGCTCTTCGTACTCAGCGTCACCGGACTGCTCATCGGATGGCGGATCAACGACGGCGTGCTCAACGCCATCTACGCCTACCTGCTCCTGCTCCTCTTCGCCTACACCGTGGCGTGGATCGGATCCTGGATCGGTCTCTACATGCCCAATCCGGAGACGGCGCAGACGGCGGGGCTGGTCTGGCTCTTCCCCCTGACCTTCCTCTCCAATGCCTTCGTGCCCATCACGGCCATGCCGGCATGGCTGCAGCCCATTGCCCAGTGGAACCCGGTGTCCTCGCTTGTGTTGGCCACGCGCGAGCTCTTCGGCAATCCCACGGGGATCATCGGTGATGCGTGGCCGCAGCAGAACCCGATCGCCTACACCTTGATCTCGTGCGCGGTGCTCATCGGCATCTTCGCGCCGCTCGCGGTGCGCCGCTATCGCACGGCGACGAGCCGCTAGACGTGGCAATTGTGCGGCTGAGAGCGAGTGAGACTCGCACTGAGCCGCACAATTCGAGTGGCCCCTGAGCCGCTAGCCGGCGTAGGGCTTTGCGGCGATGATCTCGACCGTGACCTGCTTGCCGTTGGCGAGCGCGTAGGAGACCGTGTCGCCGATGCGTGCCCCGAGCACGGACTGCCCCAGGGGTGACGTGGGGGAGTAGACCTCGACGGAAGCATGCGCGGCCTCCTCGCGGGATCCGAGGAGGAAGGTCTCCTCGTCGCCGAAGTCGACGAAGCGCACCGTGACGACCTTGCCCGGCGCCACCTCGTCGTGCTCCGCATCCGGGGCACCGATGCGGGAATTCTCGAGGAGTTGCTTCAGCTGACGGATGCGGGCCTCGTTCTTGCCCTGTTCCTCCTTGGCAGCGTGGTAGCCGCCGTTCTCCTTGAGATCACCCTCCTCGCGCGCGGCCTCGATGCGCTTGGTGATCTCCGCGCGACGCGGACCCGAGCGCTCCTCGAGCTCCTGCTCGAGCCGGTCGTAGGCCTCCTGGGTGAGCCAGGTGATCTCGGTGCTCATCGGCACAGGGTACGGCGTGGCCCGGTCATCAGCCTCCCGTGGGAGCGGTCATGGCTCATGTGGACTCCGGCTCAGGCCGGAGTCCATGGCTCATGTGGACTCCGGCTCAGGCCGGCGTCCATGGCTCATGTGGACTCCGGCTCAGGCCGGAGTCCATGGCTGCTCGGGAGGCACGACCCCCGGAGGGAACTGCGGCGGGACGACGCGGGTGGGCGGGCTGCCGGCCTCGCAAGCGAGTACCTCCACGAAGAAAGCCGGCGCAAGCGTGCGCAAGGAGTAGGTGAGCTGCTCGTAGGACGTGCCCCGCGGGATGCCGACCACGGCATAGCCCACATCCGCGCGGGACTCGTCCTGGGCCCGGAGCACGCAGTAGACATCCCACTCGGCGGAGCGACGTATGTCGAACGTCACGTCCACACGATCCGCCGCGATGTCATTCCATGCCAGGAGCTCGTAGTCGACCCGGGGGGAGATGAGGTTGAAGGTCACGAAGGCGAGGGCGCAGACGAAGGCGACGATCCCCAGGACGCCCGCGATGACCGGGAGCGGGGACCTCCGCCTGATGCCGTAGCGCGCCTGCAGGTCCGGAGGCAGGCTTCGCCCATCGATGGCACTGCTCACGGCACCTCCCGTCGCGTGGGTCGCAATCCCTTGCGAGACTAGCGGGGTGTCCGAACCCCTACGCCTCATGGCGGTCCACGCGCATCCTGACGACGAGTCGAGCAAGGGTGCCGCGACCCTGGTCCACTATGCCAAGGAGGGCGTGGAGGTCCTCGTCGTCACATGCACCGGAGGCGAGCGAGGCGACGTGCTCAATGCTGCCGCGCAGGCAGATGTCGACGCCCTCGGCATCGCCGAGGTGCGCCGCAGGGAGATGGCCGAGGCAGCGCGCATCCTCGGGGTCGGTCACGCCTGGCTGGACTTCGAGGACTCGGGCTACCCGGAGGGGGACCCGCGGCCTCCGCTCCCAGCCGGCTGCTTCGCTGACCTTCCGCTGGAGGTGGCTTCGGCACCGCTCGTGCGGCTCGTCCGCGAGTTCCGCCCCCATGTGATGACGACGTACGACGAGAACGGCGGCTATCCGCACCCCGACCACATCCGATGCCATGAGGTCGCGATGGAGGCCTTCACCAAGGCGGGCGACCCCGCTGCCTACGCCGATGGTGCAGGAGACACGGTCGACCCGTGGCAGCCGCTCAAGCTCTACTACAACATGGCGTTCACGCGAGATCGCGTGATGACCTTCCACGAGGCGCTGATCGCGGAGGGCATGGAGTCCCCCTACTCGGAATGGCTCGATGACTGGGATGAGGGCGAGGAGGATCGCGTGACCACCCGGGTGCGGGTCGACGACTTCTTCCCTGTGCGCGATGACGCCCTGCGCGCGCATCGGACCCAGGTCGACCCCGAGGGCATCTGGTTCGCCGTTCCCCTCGATATGCAGCGTGACCTGTGGCCGACCGAGGACTACCACCTAGCGATCTCGCACGTCGACACTGAGGTGCCGGAGTCGGATCTCTTCTCCGGGATCAGGGAGGGATGATGGGGTCTGTGACGCACGTCCTCGCCGTCCTCCTGCTGGAGGAGAGCCCGCTTCCGAGCCCCCTCCCCGAGGAGCCCCCTATCGACCCCTCGATCGTGACCCCCGGGCTGCTCGCGCTCGCCTGCTTCATCTTCTTGGTCATCGCGATCGTGTTGCTCTATCGATCGATGCGCAAGCAGATCGCGAACGTCGATCCCAACCTTCCCGAGGGCCCGGGTGATGCCGAGCGCGCAGCAGATGAGCGCTTCACTGAGGAAGCCGAGGAGCGCGGCTCGCAGCAGCCGGTGTCGGGGGAGCAGGGGTCCGACGCGCCCGGCGCCGACGAGCCGCCGACGCGCTGAGATGGAGGTCAGCGCGCGTACCGTCGCGCTCACCATCCTTGCCGTCGTGATGTCGGCCCTGTGCATCGTCGCCGGGCTATGGCAGGGATCGCGAACGCGCGACATTGTCGACGCCGAGCGCGCCGCGGTGGCATCTCCCATCCCCGTGCTCGAGGCTGCGGCAGTTGACGGATTCCCCGCGACATCGGTGGGGCGTCCTGTGACCGCACGTGGCAGCTATGCCGACGCCGAGCAGCTCCTCGTGGCGCAGCGTGCGCTGGCGGGACGTGCGGGTGAATGGGTGATCGCACCGTTCGTGGTCGACGGGAGCACCGTCGCCGTGCTGCGCGGCTGGGTGGATGCACCGACCAGCCCCGCGCTCGCGGTCCCCGAGGGGGCTGTGCTGCTCGAGGGTGCGCTGCAGCCCTTCGAGGAGTTCTACGCCGAGCAGGCACGGCGACCCGACGGCAGTCTGGTCGCGGTCTCTCGCGAGGAGATCGAAGCCGCCTGGGGCACCCCGGTGCTCTCCCTCGTCCTCGTGCTGGCCGACCAGGACCCCGCCTCCGATCCTGCCCCGGCACCGGTGCCGCTCACTGTGCAGACGGCGGACGTGCCCTTCCCCATGCAGAACGCCGCCTACACGCTGCAGTGGTTCGTCTTCGCCGCCTTCGTCTGGGTCATGTGGTGGCTCTGGGCCATCCGGCGCACTCCGTCGGAGGCGGATAGCCTGGAGGAATGAAGGGACTGCAGGGCGCACTCCTCCGCTTCCGCGTCATGGCCTGGATCACCGGCGTGCTGCTGGCCGTCATGTCGGTGATCTTCCTGCCGTTGAAGTACGGCTTCGGTCTCACGGACGAGGGAATCCTCGCCACCATCTACGCCCTTGGCTGGCAGGCCCATGGCTGGCTCTACATCCTCTATGTGGCCACCGGGCTGGATATCTCCTTCCGCATGCGCTTCAGCGTGGTGCGCACTGTTGCCGTGCTGCTTGCCGGCACCATCCCCTTTGCCTCGTTCTTCGCCGACCACTACGTCACACGCAGCGTCCGCGAGCGCATCGCCGCGCAGGTCTGAGGCCGTCGCTCACGCGTGCGGTGCGTCCTCCACGCGTGCCGCCGGATTGCGATCGGGCCGTGTCGCCAGGTATGAGCCGAGCAGCACGAGCGGGAAGCCCAGGACGAGGCCCCAGGTGATGGGCTCGCTCAGCACGATCACACCGAGCAGGACCGCGACGGCCGGGTTGAGGAAGGTGATTACCGTCATGCGGGACGGTCCGACCTCGGCGACGAGTGCGAAGAAGATGAGGAAGGCGATGGCCGTGGCCACGACGCCCAGCACGACGATCGACCACCATGCGACGGCCGGTACCGGCCCTGTGGGTCGCTGCACCCAGGCAATCGGCGCGTAGATGATCGCGTTGGCCGCGAGCGCCAGGCTGATCACCGCGAGAGGTGGTGCGTCGGAGAGCTTCGTGGAGATGACGATCGGTCCGAGGGCGTAGCCGATGACCGTCACTGCCGCAGCACCCACCGCCCACCACTGGTCGCCCGGCACATCGAGCCCCACGAGGACGGCGACGCCGCTGATGCCGACCGCCAGTCCGAGCACCCTCTTGCCGCCGAGGCGCGCGTCCAGGCCCAGACCGCGCGCGATGACGGCGG
>JBIIDD010000048.1:0-7182 GCA_044238565.1 Candidatus Nanopelagicales bacterium | reverse complement strand
CTGGAGGAAGGCGCCGGCAATGCCGATCGCCAGGCCGGCGAGGAGGCAGCCGAAGTAGGCGAGAACTCGCACGCGATCAGATGCCCGCGAAGAGGTCGGTCTCGCGCCCAGCGTCATCGAAGGGTCCAGCCGGCTTGCCGCGCACGAGCCGGAAGTACTCGGTGCCGAAGGCCTCCGCACCGACGTTGTCCGCCAATGCGAAGAACCCACCGTCCACCGTGACCTGGGTCGCGTGGGCGCGCAGGGCGTCCATCTTGCGATCCAGGTGCGCCGGCGAGCACACGGCCGTCGTGACCAGGGCGTCGTCGATCACGAAGGGCAGGTCCTCCGGATCCATCTCGGCGAAGCCGGTCGTCTCACCCGCCGCACGCAGCCGCTCGATGCCCTCGCGCACCACGCTGCGGGGGAACGCCGTCCAGTAGACCTTGGGCACATCCCACGCCGCGCCGAGCTCGGGACGGAACGTCGGCGCACCGGCGAGGACCACGGCGTACATCGCGACGCGATGCGCCTGGATGTGATCGGGGTGGCCGTAGCCGCCGAAATCGTCGTAGGTGACGAGCACCTGCGGGCGCACCTCGCGGATGACGCCGACCAGGTCGGCCGCGCCATCGAGCAGGTCGCTGCGCCAGAACGCCTCGGGGCGCTCATTGGGCGGTGTCCCGATCATCCCGGAGTCGCGGTAGCGGCCGGGACCACCGAGGAGGCGCCAGTCCTCGACCCCCAGGATGCTCATGGCCTCGGCGAGCTCGCCCTGGCGATGCTCTCCGAGGCGGTCCTCCCGGTCCGATGCCAGGTGCTCGAGTCCGGGCACCAGCACCTCGCCCTCCTCACCGAGGGTGCAGGTGACGAGCGTGACGCCGACCCCTTCGTCGACGTAGCGCGCCATGGTCGCGCCCGTGCCGATCGTCTCGTCGTCAGGGTGGGCATGGACGAGCAGGATGCGCCGATCGCTCATAGCCGGCAAGCGTAATGCGCCCTCGCCAGCACCTCATCGGGGGCGAGCGGCACGATAGGCCCGTGACCCAGCCTGCGAGCTCCGAGTCCTACCCACGCCAGCGCGCCCGCACCCGGGGATTCCGCCTCGGCGCACCACGCGGATTCGCGGTGGCAGACGACGGCAGGCTCGTGACGTTCCTGCGCTCTCGCGGTGGGTCGGATGCCACCACATGCCTGTGGTCACTCGACCTCGCGACCGGGCAGGAGACATGCATCGCCGATCCCGCAGATCTGCTCGACGACGCGGAGTCACTCCCCGACGAGGAGCGCGCACGGCGCGAGCGACTGCGCGAGGTCAATGCAGGCATCACGGAGTATTCGCTCGACCACGATGGGCGAGTCGCCGTCTTCGCACTCTCGGGCACTCCTTACGCCGTGCGACTCGACGAGCGCGCACCGTGGGCCCTGACCGCTCCCGGCCCCGTGATCGATCCGCGCGTCGATCCCACGGGCGCGCGCGCGGCGTACGTCTGCGATCGCGGGCTCTACGTCGTGGATCTTGCCGGGGGCGATCCCACACCCCTGTGCCTTCCCGACTCCGATGACGTCAGCTGGGGCCTCGCCGATTTCATCGCGGCGGAGGAACTCGATCGCGTGCGCGGCTACTGGTGGCTCGCGGATGGCTCAGGCCTCCTCGTGGAACGATGCGACGACTCCCCTGTCGATCACTGGTGGATTGCCGACCCCTCCCAGCCCGAGTTGCCCCCGCGCGAGCACCGCTACCCGGCGGCGGGCACGGCCAACGCCGACGTCTCGCTCTGGCTCGTCGGGCTGGGCGGCGTGAAGCAGGAGGTGAACTGGGATCACGGCGCCTTTCCCTATCTCGCGCGCGTCGCGGTGCCCGATGCTGGCGCCCCCATCGTCACGCTGCTCTCGCGCGATCAGCGCCGTCAGCTCATCCTCGATGTCGACACGTCCACGGGCGCCACGAGCGTCCTTCGCGAGCGCGTCGACCCCGAGTGGGTCGAGCTCATGCCGGGCGTCCCGACGCGCACCCCTGAGGGCGCGCTCGTCGAGATCGTCGCCGACCGCGATGCCGACACCTACCGACTTGCCGTCGACGACGTAGCCCTCACACCTGCAGGACTCCAGGTCGAGGCCGTCATCGACGCCGGTGCGAGCGACATCCTCGTGCTGGCGGGCACGGACCCCGTCACCCCGGGACTGCATCGTGTCGCCTACGACGGCACCGTGACGACAGTCCCCGCACCCGATGAGGCGATGGTCCAGGGACGCCGCAGCGGTGACGTGCTCATTTCGTCGACCACGCTCCTGGGGTCCACAGCCACGGTCGTCGAGGTCTGGCGCGGTGACGAGGGGCGCGTCGCAGAGGTGACCTCGCTGGCCGAGACTCCCGTGCTCACCCCACGCGTCCACCTCATGCGGTCGGGTGATCGGCAGCTGCACACCGCTGTCGTCTTCCCCACCGGGCACGAGCCCGGATCGCGCCGACTGCCCGTGATCATGTCGCCGTACGGCGGTCCGCATGCGCGGCTCGTGGTCGCGGCGGGGCTGAGCTACGGCACCGATCAGTGGCTGGCCGACCAGGGCTACGCCGTCGTGGTGGCCGATGGGCGGGGCACGCCCGGCCGCGGCCCTGCCTGGGATCGCGCGGTGCGCGGGGATCTCGCGACGCCCGCACTGGAGGACCAGGTGGCCGCCCTCGAAGCCGTTGCGGCGGCGTACCCGGATGATGTCGACACCGGTCGCGTGGGGATCCGCGGGTGGTCCTTCGGCGGCTATCTCGCAGCGCTCGCCGTGCTGCGGCGCCCGGATGTCTTCCACGCGGCCGTCGCCGGGGCGCCCGTGACGGAGTGGCGGCTCTACGACACGGGCTACACCGAGCGCTACCTGGGGCTGCCGCAGGAAGAGCCCGAAAACTACGACCGGTCGTCTCTGCTGCCGCTGGCTGCAGGACTCGCGCGACCGCTGCTCATCATCCATGGTCTTGCGGATGACAACGTGGTCGTGGCCCACACCCTGCGCCTGTCATCCGAACTCCTCGCGGCCGGGCGTCCGCATGCGGTGCTACCGCTCACCGGCGTAACGCACATGACGCCGCAGGAGGTCGTGGCCGAGAACCTCCTGCGCGCAGAGGTGGACTTCTTCGCCGACGCGCTCGGGTGAGGTCGGCCTAGATCCCGTCGCCGGGATTGCCCGAGTCCAGGCGGGTCGTGCCGACCGCACCCAGATCGGTGATCGTCTCGCTGAAGTAGCCGGGCTCACCCTCCTGCGGCGCGACGAGGCCCGCGTCCGGACCATGGATGACTCCCCCGGTGAGCGGCTCGGTGATGGGGAAATGGCACGCGACGGTGTGCCCGGGTGCGAACTCGCGCAGCTCGGGCCTCTCGGTGCGGCAGCGATCCTGGGCGATGAAGCAGCGGGTGTGGAAGACGCAGCCGGACGGCGGATCGAGCGGACTCGGCAGGTCACCGCCGAGGACGATGCGCTCGCGCTCCAACTGCACGCGGGGATCGGGCACGGGGACCGCGGACATGAGCGCGTGAGTGTAGGGATGGAGCGGATGGGCGAAGAGCTCCTCGCGCGAGGCGTTCTCCACGATGTGCCCGAGGTACATCACGGCGACGCGCTGGGCAATCTGGCGCACCACCGCGAGATCGTGAGCGATGAAGAGGTAGGAGACGCCGAAGTCGGACTGCAGGTCCTGCAGCAGGTTGAGGATCTGGGCCTGGATCGATACGTCGAGCGCCGAGACCGGTTCATCGCAGATGATCAGCTTGGGGCGCAGGGCGATCGCTCGGGCGATCCCGATGCGCTGGCGCTGGCCGCCGGAGAACTCATAGGGATAGCGGTTGACATGCTCCGGATTGAGCCCGACGCGGTCCATGAGGTCGCGCACTGCCTGCTTCACTCCGCCCGGCGGCTCCACCTTCTGGATCCGGAAGGGCGACGCGAGGATCGCACCCACGGTCTGCCGTGGATTCAGCGCGTTGTAAGGGTCCTGGAAGATCATCTGCGCCTGCTGGCGCACCGGGCGCATGGCTCGCCGCGAGAGACCCGCGACATCCGTGCCATTGATCATGACGTGACCGGATGTCGGGTTGACGAGCCGAAGGATCGCGCGCCCGGTGGTGGACTTGCCGCAGCCACTCTCGCCTACCAGGCCCAGGGTCTCCGCTGAGCCGAGATCGAAGCTGACGCCATCGACAGCCTTGATCTGGCCGATGGTGCGCGGGAAGACACCGCGCGACTTGTGGGGGAAGTAGACGCGCAGGTCCTCCACCTTGAGCACCTCATCGCTCATCGGGCACCTCCCGAGGCCTCACGCTCAGCGAGGTGGCAGCGCACGAGATGGTCTGTCGCGACGCTCACCAGCGCGGGTTCGTCGAGTCGGCAACGATCGTCCGGGACCTCGCTGCGCCGCGAGCACCGCGGATGGAAGACGCAGCCTGAGGGCAGGTTGATGAGCGACGGCGGATTGCCCGGGATGGGATCGAGTCGATCCACGCGGTCGGTGGCCAGGCGGGGAACCGAAGCGAGCAGACCGTGCGTGTAGGGATGCTGCGGGCGGTAGTAGACCTCATTGACGGGGGCATACTCGGCCACGCGCCCGCCATACATCACGCATACCTCGTCGGCCACGTCCGCCACGACACCCAGGTCGTGGGTGATGATGATGAGCGTCGTCCCGGTCTCGCGCTGCAACTCCGACATGAGCTCGGTGATCTGGGCCTGCACCGTCACGTCCAGCGCCGTGGTGGGCTCGTCGGCGATGAGCAGGCTCGGGGAGTTGATCAGGGCCATCGCGATCATGACGCGCTGGCGCATACCGCCGGAGAGCTGATGGGGATAGTCGTCCACGCGCTTGTCGGGCGAGGGGATGCCGACTCGATGGAGCGCGTCGATGGCGCGGGCCCGCGCCTCGGACTTGCTCACCTTGTTGTGCACGCGCACGGCCTCGGCGAGCTGGTCGCCGATCCGATAGAAGGGGTGCAGGCTCGACAGCGGGTCCTGGAAGATCATCGCCATCGTCGATCCGCGGAGCTCGCGCACCTGATCGTCGTCGAGGGCAAGCAGGTCGGTGCCGTCGAGCGCGATGCGCCCGGAGATGTCGGCGAAGTTGCGGTTGAGCAGGCCCATGATCGCCTGCGCGGTCACGCTCTTACCCGAGCCAGACTCCCCCACGATGGCGAGCGTGCGGCCCTTGGCGACGGAGAATGTCGAGCCGGCGACGGCCTTGACGACGCCATCCTCGGTGGGGAAGGACACGGTGAGGTTGTCGACCTCGAGGAAGGCGGCGGTCATGCGAGCCTCACTCGGGGATCGATGACGGCGTAGAGCACGTCGACCACGAGGTTGGCGACGATGATGAAGACGGCCGTGAGCAGGGTGACGCCCACGAGGATCGCAAGATCGGGGTCGAGCACGGCGGATACGGCGAGACTGCCGAGTCCAGGAAGGCTGAAGATCGTCTCGAGGATGATCGCCCCGCCGAGAAGGCCGGCGAAGTCGAGGCCCGCGGCCGTGACGATGGGTGTGAGCCCCGCGCGCAGTGCGTGCTTGCGGACCACGACATTTTCGGGCAGACCCTTCGCGCGAGCCGTGCGGATGTAGTCCTCGTTGAGTGTCTCGAGCATCTGACTGCGCGTGAGGCGCGTGTAGAACGCCGCGTAGAGGACGGCGAGCACGAGCCACGGCAGGATCATCGTCTGGAGGAAGCCGATCGGGTCCTCCCACGGCTGGACGTACTGCGGGAAGGGCAGGATCTGCCACCGGATGATGACGAAGTAGATGACGACGAGGCCGATGAAGAAGGACGGGAGCGAGTAGCCCACGAGCGAGATGCCCATGACGGTCTTGTCCTGCCAGCGTCCGCGGCGCAGGGCGCTGTAGACGCCGACGGCGACACCGCCGATGAGGAAGATGACGAACGCCCCGAGCGCGAGGAAGATCGTCGCGGGAAGGCGGTCGAGGATCAGCTGCAGGACCGGCTCGTTCTTGGTGAAGGAGTAGCCGAGGCAGGGCGCCGAGCACACGATGGCGGCCTCACCGACGCCGTAGGTGCGGCCGAAGAAGATCCCGGTGAGGAAGATCCAGTACTGCTCCCAGACCGACTTGTCGAGACCGAGCCGGATCCTGTTGAGCTCGATGGTCTGCTCCGTGCACACCTTGCCGCAGGTGAGCGCGGCGACGTCGGCGGGGAGCAGGCTGAAGAGCACGAAGACCGCGAACGTGAGCAGGAGCAAGAGCAGGACCATGATGAGCACGCGTCGCGTGATGTAGGCGCCCATGAATCCTCCTCCCTCCTCTCCGTGCCGTCCGGTGGGTTGCGGTATGCGATGGCGCGAGGTGGAGCGGGCCAACCCGCTCCACCTCGCGCCGAGTGCGCTTACTGCGCGGCGTACATGATGGGGTACGGGAACGACCCGTACGCCGACCAGCTGAAGATCGGCCCCACCTTGGTGCCGGCCAGTCGCTGGTCACGACCGAAGCGCGTGGGGATGACCCACATCTTCTGCGCCGCTTCCTTGCTCAACTCATGCCACATCGTGGCCTGGGTGTTGCGGTCGAGCTCGACCTGCGCCGCAGACACCTTCTCGGCGAACGCCGGATCGTCGACGAGCGACAGATTCCAGCCCTGGACGAAGAGCGGCGGGATCACGGTGGAGGCATTGGGCCAGTCCGGGCCCCAGCCGCCGGTCATGATCTCGTTACCCGCATCCAGGACGACGCCGTAGTACTGGCCGCGCTCGATCGGGTTCGGCTTGACCGTGATGCCGGCGCGGGCGAGGGACTCGACCCAGATGGCCGCGGCCTTGTCGCTGTCCTCCGACTGCGCGTAGTCGAGCGTGATCTCGGTCGGGCAGTTCGCGCCCTCGGAGAGCAGCTTCTTGGCGAACTCCGGGTCACCGGTGCCGGGCACGGGCTGGCCGAGGAGGCCATCCCACAGGCCCGTGGGGGCGTAGTCGATGCCGATGTTGGGCTTGACGACACCGTCGGCGAAGGTGCCGGCGTAGGTGCCACCGGCGTTGAGGAGCAGCGCCTCGCGGTCGAGGGCGACGCCGATAGCCTGGCGGCACTTCTCGTCCGGGATCTTCTCCACGTTGACCGCCGCGTAGATCGTGTAGGGATCGAATGCGTCGATCCGTCGCGACTCGTACTGCGGATCCTCGAACACGACCGGCAATGACGCCGTCGTCAGGGCCTGGACCATCGCGAACT
>JBIIDD010000047.1:0-7235 GCA_044238565.1 Candidatus Nanopelagicales bacterium | reverse complement strand
CCCGGGCTCTTCGGCACACCGGACGAGGCGGCCGCCCTCTTCGACGAGGTGGGTCTGCAGGCGATCGGCGCCTACGTGCCGCTCCACCTCGCCCTCGACGAGGAGACCTTCGCCGCCGACATGGAGCGCATGGCGATCACCTGCCGCGAGCTCGTCGCCACGGGTGCGCGGCTGGCGATCCTCGCCGACGAGGGGTCCGCCGAGCTGCTCGTCAACCCCGCGCGCGAGGACCGCTCACTCGCCCTCGACGATGCGCAGTGGGAGCTCGCGACGCAGCGCCTGGCACGTGCGGTGGAGTTGGCACGCTCGCACGGCCTTGCCGCGTCTTTCCATCCTCATATCTCCACCTATGTCGAGTCGGCGTGGGAGGTCGACCGCCTGCTCAAGACCACTGATGTGACCCTCACCCTCGACATCGGCCACATGGCGCTCGCCGGAGCTGACCCCGTCGCGTGCGTGCAGTCCTGGGCAGACCGCATCGACCACGTCCACATCAAGGACGTCGATCAGTCGGTGCTCGCGCGTGCTAAGCGTGAAGGCCGAACCGACTTCGACGAGTGGTGGTCGGATGTGTGCGTGCCGCTCGGCGCGGGCGACGTCGACATCGAAGGAGTCCTCGCCGCGCTCGCCGAGCACGATTACTCGGGGTGGCTCGTCGTCGAGCAGGATCGTGCCCCCACGTCCGTCGAGCAGCTTCCCGGGGTGGCCGCGGAGCAGGCGGCCAACCGCGCGTGGCTTGCGCCCCGCTGGGGCCGAGCGACGGGGGGCTCCGCATGACCGACCTCACGGTGTTCGCCGACTCCGAGGCCATGGGCCACGCGCTGGCAAGCGAGATCGTGGCGGGGATCCAGGCGTCGTCGGCGCAGGGGCGCCGCTACCTCCTTGGCTGCCCGGGCGGTCGCAGCCCGCGTACCACCTACGCCGCCCTGGCTCGCCTTGTCGCTGAGCGCTCGCTCGATCTGTCTCACCTGGTCATCGTCATGATGGACGACTACCTCGAGCGCGAGGGCGACTCCTTCCGTCGCGTGGATCCGGCCCTCCACTGCTCGGTGGAGGGCTTCGCGCTGCGTGAGATCGTCGGACCGCTGGACCGTGCGGCGCGCGTGGGGCTCTCGCCTGATCACCTGTGGATGCCGGACCCCGCTGATCCCGCGTCGTACGACGCACGCCTGCGCGACGCCGGGGGAGTCGACCTCTTCATCCTCGCGTCCGGTGACTCCGACGGCCACATCGCTTTCAACCCGCCGGGATCGCCGCGCGACTCGCGCACGCGCATCATCGAACTCGCTGAGTCGACCCGCCGCGACAACCTCGGCACCTTCCCGGAGTTCGGCAGCCTCGACGCGGTGCCCGGCTACGGCATCAGCGTGGGCGTCGCCACCATCGTGGAAGTGTCGCGGCGCGCTGTCCTGGTTGCACCCGGGGCGTCCAAGATCGAGGCGGTCGGGCGCATCGCGGCCGCCTCCGACTACGACCCCGCGTGGCCGGCGACCCTCCTCGCCTGCTGCCGAAACCCGGCTCTTTTCGCAGACTCGCTGTCCGCACCCTCCAGCAGGGGGGACCATGTGCCCGACGGGGCACCGACCGGAAGGAATGAGGTTCACTCATGAGAGAAACCACGCTGGGGAGGCCACGGGCGCGCCGCGCCTTGCATCCCCGCACGACCGCGATTGCCAGCCTTGCGGCTGTCGGACTGGTTCTCGCGGCCTGCTCCTCGGGGGGATCGAGCACGGAGAGCAGCAGTGCTGCGCCGGAATCCTCCGGCGCGACTACTGCACCGACGTCGGAGGCACCTGCCGAACCCGTCGAGCTGTGGGTGCAGAGCGGCAACGGCGGCGCCGATGCGCTGCTTGCTGGCTACGAGGCTCTCAACGCGGCATTCGAAGCGGCCAACCCTGGCGTCACGATCCGCTTCGAGGTGAAGTCCTTCACCGATCTCGTCGACACGCTGCCGCTGCAGTTGTCGGGCGACGACGTCCCCGACGTCACCCAGGTCAACCAGGGCTACGGCTCGCTCGGCCAGCTCGTTGGCTCGGGCCTCGTCGCACCGCTCGATGACGTCGCCCAGGCCAACGACTGGGAAGGTCGTCAGGGTGCGCCCCTCGTCGCCCTCGATGGTCGCTTCAGCCCGGATGGCAAGACCATGGGCTCCGGTGAGCTCTACGGCATGTCGGCCACTGGGGCCTGGGTCGGCCTCTACATGAACATGGACATCGCCAGCGAGCTCGGCATCACCGCGCCGCCCACCTCCCTCGAGGAGATGGAGGCGATGCTCGCCAAGGCCAAGGAGGGCGGTCAGGCGGGCCTGATGTTCGGCGCCACGGATGGCGGCGAGCAGATCTGGCTCATGGCCAACCTGCTCATGGCCTACACCAGCCCGCAGACCGTCTCCGACGTCATCAACGGCACGAGCGAGCAGCTTCCCCCGGAGATGCTGCAGGCAGCCGAGACCATGAAGGCGTGGGCGGAGGCCGGCTACCTCACCGAGGGCTGGGCAGCACTCGATAGCACCGAGGTGCTCGGCATGTTCGCCGACGGTGAGGGCCTCTTCGCCCTCAACGGCTCGTGGAATGTCTTCCAGTCCGACACTCCCGACTCCTTCCGCCTCGTGCCGTTCCCCCTGGGTGATGCCAGCACGATCGCGGCCATCGCCACGGGCGACCTGCCGTGGTCGGTGCCGACGAATGCCAAGAACCAGGACCTGGCGAAGGCATACATCAACTTCATCACCAGCCCGGAGGCCTCGGAGATCTGGATCAAGCAGGGCCAGGTCCCCGCGACCGTGTCCGGCAATGAGACCGCACTCGTCGAGGCCAACGGGCTCACGGGAGTGTCGGCCGATGCCGTGCTCTCGTGGGTCAATGTCATGCAGAACGGCACCCCGGTCGGATTCCCTGACTGGGCCACGCCCACCTGGTACGACACCATCGCGCAGTCCTCGACGGCACTCATGGCCGGGGAGATCACCCCGCAGGAGTTCGTCGACGCACTGCAGGCCGATTACGGTGCCTTCACTGCGGAGCGGATGGGCTCGTAGCGCACGTGAGCCTCGCACCGGTCCCCGTCACTGCGGGGGGACGACGTTCGTCGTCCCCCCGCAGTCGGGCGCCCGGGGAGCCTCGCCGCATCGGCTATCTCTTCATCCTGCCGGCGGTCCTGATCTACGCCGCCTTCGTCTTCGCGCCCTTCCTGCACTCGATCTACCTGTCCTTCTTCGAGGGCAACGGCATCACGCGGATGGAATTCGTCGGCGTTGCCAACTACATCGACATCGCCACGAATCCGGTGCTGCGATCGGCGTTCATTCACGCACTTCAGTTGATCGTCTTCTACTCGCTCATCCCCATCGCGATCGGCCTGCTGCTTGCCAGCGTCCTGCATCGCAGTCGTATCCGCGGTGTGGCGTTCTATCGCACAGCCCTCTTCCTGCCCTACGTCATCGCCCCGACCGCTATCGCGGTGATCTGGCGGTGGATCCTCGCCCCGCGCGGTCCGCTCAACAGCTTCCTCGAGGCCGTCGGCCTGGGTGCGCTCGCAACCCCGTGGCTGGGGGACTTCACCTGGGCGCTGCCCAGCGTGGGTCTGGTCGGCACCTGGGTGATGTTCGGCCTCGCCCTGGCCCTGCTGTTGGCGGGCGCGCAGAAGATCCCGCTTGAGCTCTATGAGGCCGTACGCCTCGACGGCGGCGGGCTGTGGACCGAGTTCCGTGCCGTCACCCTGCCGGGCTTGCGCTATGAGATCGTCGTCGCGCTCGTCCTCACCACCACGGCGGCTCTTCGCAACTTCGACATCATCTATGTGATGACCTCCGGTGGACCGGGCAATGCCACGGTCGTCCCGAGCTATCTCGTCTACCAGCAGGCATTCAAGGTTTCCCAGATCGGCGCCGCCGCGGCGATGGGCACGGTCCTCATCCTCGCTATCGTCGGCGTCAATCTCCTCATCACGCGCATGGCAAAGGGATCCTCATGATCGCTCGTCGCGACGTGATCCTCGGCTACGTGCTGCTGAGCCTTGCTGCGCTGATCTCGCTGGGCCCGCTGCTGGGCGTCATGATTCTCGCGCTCGGCGAGCCCGGGCAGATCGGCATCAACCTCGACATCGCGAATGCCACCAATTTCGGCAACTTCGCTGATGTCTGGGAGAAGGGCGACTTCGGACCGGCCATCCGCACGAGCTTCATCATCACCATCATCGTCGTCCTCGTGTCGGTGATCCTCAGCGTGCCGGCGGGATATGCCTTCGCACTGATGGACTTCCCGGGCCGGTCTGCGATCTTCGCCCTGCTCATCCTCGGCATCCTCATGCCCCTGGAGTCGATGATCGTGCCGCTCTTCCTAGACATGCGGCGCTTCAACCTCGACAACAACTACTGGTCGGTGATCCTGCCCCAGATCGGCTTCTCTGTTGCCTTCGGCGCCTTCTGGATGCGTGCCTTCTTCGTTCAGTCGGCCCGATCCCTCGTCGAGGCCGCGTGGATCGACGGTGCCAACTCATGGCAGACACTCACCCGCGTCCTCGTGCCGCTGGCCCGACCGCAGATGCTCACTTTGGCCGTCTTGTTCTTCGTATGGAACTGGAACGACTTCTTGCTTCCCCTAGTGATGCTGTCGGGCTCTGACCTGCAGACGGCGCCCATGGCCCTCGTCACCTTCGAAGGTGCACGTCGCACCGACTTCGCGTATCTCGGCGCGGCCTCAATCATCACGATCATTCCTGTCGTCATCGTCTTCATTCTCTTGCAGCGCAGCTTCACCCGGGGGATCCTCGCCGGCTCAATCAAGGAATAGGAGTTCCACTCGTGTCACAGCCCGTTCGCCTCGGTGTCATCGGCCTCGGCCGCGTCTTCGAGCGCTATGCCGCGGTCATCGACCCGATCGTCCGCGCCGGCCGCGCCGAGGTCGTCTGCGCTTACGACCTCCAGGCTGAGCGCGGCACCGTGGCTGAGGAGCTCTTCCCCGGTGTGCGCATTGTCGGCAGCGCCGAGGCAGTCATCGCAGATCCCGAGGTCGATGCCGTCCTGGTCCTCACGAGCATGAATGAGCACGGCGATCTGGGCATTGCGGCCTACGCCGCGGGCAAGCATGTGCTCATCGAGAAGCCCATGGCGACGTCCATGGACCAGGCGGCAGAGCTCGTCCGTCTGAGTCAAGCATCAGATCGCATCATGGTGTGCGCGCCTCACGTGTTGCTCTCCCCGACCTACCGTGAGATGCATCGCCGCCTGCGCGCCGGAGAGATCGGCGACGTCAAGCTCGCCCGCGCGCTCTACGGCTGGTCAGGTCCCTGGTGGGGGGAGTGGTTCTACCAGCCGGGGGGCGGCTCGCTCTTCGACCTCGGTGTCTACAACGTCACCACACTGTGCGGCTTCCTGGGCTCGGTGAAGCGCGTCACCGCGCTCGTGGGCACCGCGATCAAGGAGCGCATGGTCAACGGCGAGCCGATGACCGTTACGGCCGATGACAACGCCCAGGTGCTGCTCGACTTCGGCGATGAGGTCTACGCCTCGGTCACGACGGGCTTCACCATCCAGAAGTACGGCCGGGCACCAGCGGTCGAGCTCTATGGGCTCGAAGGCAGCATGGACATGCTGGGGGACGACTGGGCTCCGCGCGGCTTCGAGATGTGGCGCAACGAGACGGGCCACTGGGAGATCCATGAGGAGACGGCGCCTGACTGGCCGTGGACCGATGGCGTCGCCCATCTTGTGTCCTGCATCGAGCGCGGCGTCCCGTCGGTCACTCGGCCGGAGCAGGCGTACCACGTGCTCGAGGTCATGCTGGCGGCGATGCGCTCAGCCGAGGAGGGGCGCGCGATCGAGATCACCAGCGACTTCCCCGAGCCTGACTACACCCACGAGTCGGAGTTCGTCATGGACGAGCGCCGCAAGCACGACACGAGCAGCTAGGCGTCGAGGCAGAGGATCGAGGAGACCAGCACGATGAGCGAGCGCGTGGTGTTTGACGGTGTGAGCGTGACCTATCCGGGGATGTCGACACCGGCCCTTCGTGAGGTGAGCCTGGAGGTGCCCGAGGGCGAGCTCCTGGTCCTCGTAGGCCCGTCGGGGTGCGGCAAGTCCACCTTCCTGCGGGCACTCGCCGGTCTGGAGGGTGTCTCAGCTGGTCGCATCCTCATCGGCGACCGCGATGTCACGCGGGTGCCGGCCAAGGATCGCGACGTCGCGATGGTGTTCCAGAACTACGCGCTCTACCCGCAGATGACCGTCGCGCAGAACATGGGCTTCGCCCTCAAGATCGCGAAGGCTCCGAAGGAGGAGATCAAGAAGCGCGTGGCAGAGGCCGCGCGACTGCTGGATCTCGAGCCCTACCTCGACCGCAAGCCGGGTGCACTCTCGGGTGGGCAGCGCCAGCGCGTGGCGATGGGCCGGGCGATCGTGCGAGAGCCCCAGGTCTTCCTCATGGATGAGCCTCTGAGCAATCTCGACGCCAAGCTCCGCGTGCAGACGCGCGCGCAGATCGCGACACTGCAGCGCCGACTCGGGACGACGATGGTCTACGTCACCCACGACCAGGTGGAGGCGATGACCCTCGGCGATCGCGTCGCGATCCTCAAGGATGGCGAGGTCCAGCAGGTGGACTCTCCGGCCGCGGTCTACGACCACCCGGTCAATGCGTTCGTCGCATCCTTCATTGGCTCGCCGAGCATGAACCTCGTCGACGTGCCCGTTGTCGATGGGGGAGTGACCCTCGCCGGCACGACGGTCCCGATCGACCGCGCGGTGCTGGCCAAGGTGTCGTCGGGTCATGCCCTACTCGGCGTGCGACCCGAGGACCTCGACGTCGTCGACACGGGGGTGGCCATGACTGTGGAGCTGGTGGAGATGCTCGGCGCTGACACCTACATCTACGGGCGCCTCGCGGATGGGCCCACGCTGGTGGCTCGCGTGGACCCCTCTATCCGGCCTGCGCTGGGATCCGTCATCCAGGTGGCACCGTCGCGGACCTATCTCTTCGCCGCCGATGGAGATCAGGCGCTGCTCGGCTGATCGGCCCGTGCGCATGAAGTGCTTCACCGGAGAGGTCCACCGCCCACGTGTGCGTCCATGAAGGCCAATCGGTCCGCTCCGAGCCTGCCTCGCGGGGACTGCATGACGATGTGTGGAGGAGGTGCATTCGGTGATGTGCCTGTGGACGGCCGAGGGCGCCAGGGACGAGTCCGGCCTACGTTCGCCGAATGCGCATCGCACAGGGACGCCGCACAGAGGCACTCACTTC
>JBIIDD010000046.1:0-7351 GCA_044238565.1 Candidatus Nanopelagicales bacterium | reverse complement strand
GGTGGAGCAGATTCCCCCGGCCCAAGGGGAAGCCCCCGGGGCGCTTGGCCGGACGCGCCTTCCCCTCGCGCGCACGGCCCGTTATCCCGGGGGCTGCGCGGGAGAAGTTAGGGCGTCGTCCACGGCCCGTCAACGGCGCCTGTGGGTAGACCTGGGGATGACCTGGGGACCACTCCGGCGCGCCTTGGGGAGAGTCCGTGGATGGACCTGGGGATCAAGCACCACATCGACGCGGCGCAGCACCCTGACGTGGGCGGACAGCATCCACCCCCTGTGGAGAAAAGATTGTCGGTGTCCCTAGGTCTCCAGCCGGGCTCGGGCTGCTGCCACGAGTGCTCGCACTGAGTCGTCGGTGCCGTCGGGGAGCGCGGTCCAGGGCCACCAGCGCAGGTCCAGCGATTCTTCGGAGCGCTGCTCGACGCTGTCGGGAGGGACCAGCACGAGGAACTGCACATCGAGGTGGTCCAGGAGGTCCTCGCTCCCTCGGCCGTCGCGGCAGCGCACGCGGTGACGGTCGAGTCGTAGCGGCAGTGCGTCGATGTCGACGGTGCCGATACCACCTTCCTCTATCGACTCCCGGCGCGCGGCGCCGACGAGCGTGAGATCCGTGGTCTCGACGTGGCCGCCGAGTTGCAGCCAGCGACCGACGAGTGGGTGCAGTGTGAGAAGCACCGCCTCTCGCGCCGGATCGACGACGAGTGCGCTGCCCGTGAGGTGTCCGACTCGATTGCCACGTGTCATGGCGTCGGCATGGGTCCTGAGGAAGGACAGGTAGTCCAGGCGGAGCGCTTCCTGCTCGGGTGTGGGCGCCGTCCAGATGCTCAGAAGACGGACGGCATCAGTGTGGAGGTGATCAGGTGTCATCGACGTTGAACCCGGCCCAGGGCTCACCCGCGAGGAATGCGCCCGGGTCGGTGAGATCGTCGGCGTCGGGCAGGAGGTCTGGATGCGCCCACAGGCTGTCGCGCCCCTCGATGCCGCGCTGCTCCCTGAGTTGGCGCCAGAGCGAGGCGGCCTCGCGCAGGGCTCGCGGGCGCATCTCCAGTCCCACCAGGGAGGCGAAGGTGCGCTCCGCGGGCCCACCGGCCGCGCGTCGGCGGCGCATCGCCTCGCCGAGGCGCTCGGCGGAGGGGAGTGTCGCGGCACAGGCTTCGGTGACGACATCGTCGACCCAGCCCTCGATCAGAGCGAGCAGGGTCTCCAGGCGGCGCAGTGCTGCCTGCTGCTCCTCCGACTCTGCCAGCGCGAAGAGATCCGATCCCATGAGCTCCCGCAGGCGCTCCGGGTCACCGAGCGCGTTCGGGTCGATGCCCTGCATGGCCTCGTTCATGCGCTCGGGGTCCATGCGGATTCCGCGCGCGTAGGCGTCGATCGCACCCTCGAGGCGCGGGGCCAGCCACGGCACATGTGCGAAGAGTCGCTGGTGCGCGCACTCGCGCAGCGCGAGATAGACGCGGACGTCGCCTGCGGGAACGTCGAGGCCGTCGCCGAAGGCGGCGACGTTGCGGGGCAGGAGCGCCGGGCGGGCATCGCTGGTGAGCGGAATCCCGATGTCGCTGACCCCGACGACTTCGCCGGCGAGCGCGGCGAGTGCCTGCCCCATTTGCATGCCGAACATCGCCGAGCCGAGTTGGCGTGCCATCCCCATGAGCGGCGCCATCATCGCGAGCGTCTCGGGTGGTGTGCCCTCCGGCAGCATCGCGGCCAGTTCGGGTGGGAGCTCACCCTGCGCAGGCATCGCCGACATCACCGACTGCACATGCTCGGCGATGGGCGTCACGATGCGCTGCCACGCGGGGTAGGTCGCCTCAAGCCACTCCGATCGGCTCCAGGCGGCGCCCGATGCGGAGGACGCGGGGAAGGTGCAGGTGGGATCGAGCCATACCTGGGCGAGCTCCACCGCTGAGGTCACCTCGCGGCGCTCGGCGTCCGCCACTGAGGGATCACCCGACTGGACGATCGCCTGGCGTGCCGTGTCACGGGCGAGATCCCAATTGACAGCCCCGTCGCCGCCGGATTCCAGGAGTCGCCCGAGGTGCTGGAGCATGGCGCCGAGTTGGCTCATGTCGAAACCGGAGCCCCCGCCTCCCTCATCGGGCATACCGAAACCGAAGGGGAGGGAGCCGCTCATCCCCCCACCGTACGCCGGGTGCTCCGCGGGTGTCCCCGCCGCCTACGTCGACCGCGAGGCGCGCAAGGGCAAGGGACCGAGCGATCACGCCCCCGTCGTCGTCGACCTCGACGTCCAGCCCGGACCTCGCCCGTTTCCGTCAGTTAGCGCGACTTTTCCACCAACGGAAATCGCGCTAAGTGGCGGAAAGCGGCGTATCCGACGCGGTCGAGCGCCGGTCCTCGAGCCAGGGCAGGACATCGGGGGCGTCCCCGCCGCGGGGGGCGTACCCTGAGACAGGTCCAACGCCGGTGCTGTGCCGGCGGCGTCAGGTGAGGAGTCCGGGTGTCCGCGTTGCTGTGGTGGCTGATCCCCCTGGGTGCCACTCTGCTGGCGCTGGCCTGGGCTGCCGCACGCAGCCGCCCGAGGCGCGCGGCTGACACTCACGAGACTGTGGGCGACATGGCGCGCTTCCGTGCGGCGATGCGCCGCCCCTTGCCCGCCGAGCGACCTGATCAGGAGCGCCGTCCCGCGCGACCCGCTCGTGCCGGAACGACGCGCTCGTCCGCACCGCGCCCCGGTCGCTCGCGGCGTCCCGCAGACCGTCGCCACCCGGCGTGAGCGACCTCTCGCCGGCCGGGCCCGGCGGGTCGGCCGAGCCGCCCCTGTCGGGTCACCGGGATGCTGCGACGCGGGATGCTGCGACGCGGTCCAGTGGTCGTCGCCCGGGGCACCGCGGTCTCGTCGCTGCCCTCGCGGGTCTGGTGCTCGTCGCACTCCTCGCCATCGCCGCGCTTCTGCCCGTTCCCTTCATCGTCTTGTCGCCGGGACCGACCTTCAACACGATCGGCGACGTCGATGGAGTTCCGCTGGTCGAGATCACCGACACCACGACGTATCCCGTGACCGGCGCACTCGACATGACGACGATCCGTGAGGAAGGCGAGCCGCGCAGTCCCCTCACGGTCTTCGGAGCACTTGCAGCGTGGGTGGATCCCAACCGCGCGGTGCTTCCTCGCGAGCTCCTCTACGGCGATGACGAGACGACGGAGGAAGTGCAGCAGCGCAACGCCGTCCTCTTCTCCACCAGCCAGTCCAGCGCGATCGCGGCCGCCCTCAACACCCTGGGCAAGCCTCTGATCGAGGACGTCGTCGTCACCGCGGTCGTCGAGGGCACTCCGGCATTCGGCGTACTCGACGCGGGTGAGCAGATCGTCGCGATCGATGGCGCCCCCGTCCGTGCGCCCGAGGACGTGGTGGAGGGCGTGCGCGCCAAGCCGATCGGGTCCACGCTGGTCTTCACCGTCGAGCGAGACGGTGAAGAGGTCGACGTGGACGTGGTGTCGGCTGAGAAGCCCGACGAGCCTGGCGTGCCCTACGTCGGCATCACGGTGGGAATCAACTACCGGGCGGAGTTCCCCATCATCTTCGCGCTCGACGACATCGGCGGACCGAGCGCGGGAATGATGTTCGCGCTGGCGATCGTCGACAAGCTCACACCCGAGGACCTCACCGGCGGTGGTCACGTGGCTGGCACGGGCACGATCGACCCCGCAGGCTCGGTCGGCGCCATCGGGGGCATCCGTCAGAAGCTCGCCGGGGCCAGGGGAGCTGGGGCCACGCTCTTCCTCATGCCCGAGGTCCACTGCGAGGAGGCGCTCGGGCACATCCCCGATGGGCTCACCGTGGTGCCGGTGACGACCCTGCAGGGAGCCCTGGATTCCCTGGCCGCCTGGCGGGCCGGGGAGACTCCTCCCACCTGCCCCACGATGTGACCTTCACCCGAGTGACGTAAGTTGCTGTAATGGCCTCCCCGACGACTGTCGCCGCGGCACCCCGCCGAGGGCGGGTCCTTCTCCCGACCATCATCGTCCTCGCCGTCATCGTCCTGGGCTTCGTGATCTTCACGGGCTTCTACACCGACTGGCTGTGGTTCGACTCCGTGGGCAAGACGGAGGTCTTCACCGTCACCCTCATCACCCGCCTGGCCCTCTTCGGCTCCTTCGGCCTCACCATGGCCGTCGTCCTCGCGGGCACCCTCTGGATCGCCTACCGCTTCCGCCCGGGCGCGCCTCCGCTGACGCAGGAGCAGGCGGGTCTCGAGCGCTATCGCATGGCCCTGGATCCCTTCCGCGTGATCATCACGATCGGCATCGCGGTCGTCGTCGGGCTCCTCGCAGGGATCTCCGCCTCTGCCGAGTGGGGGACCTTCCTGCGCTGGCGCAATGCGACCGACTTCGGTGTCACCGATCCCCAGTTCGGGCTCGACATCGGCTTCTACACGTTCACGTATCCCTTCCTGCGCTTCGTCCTCGGATTCGCCTTCTCGGTCGTGATCCTTGCCATCGGCCTGGCGATCGCCGCGCACTATCTCTACGGCGGGCTGCGCCTGCAGCCCCCGGGCGACCGCGTGAGCACTGCTGCGCAGGTGCACCTGTCCGGGCTGGTCGCGCTCCTGCTCCTGCTCAAGGCGGTGGCCTACTGGCTCGATCGCTTCGGTCTCATGGTCAAGAGCGAGGCCCTGGTGCAGGGCTTCACTGGCATGAAGTACACCGATGCCAACGCTGTGCTGCCGGCGCTTCAGATCCTGACCTTCGTCGCGCTGATCACGGCAGTTCTCTTCATCGTCAACATGATCGTGCGCAACTGGGTCATCCCACTCATCGGGCTGGGGCTCCTCGTCCTGACGTCGATCCTCGTCGGTGGCGTCTACCCCGCGATCGTGCAGCAGTTCCAGGTCCGCCCGAGCGAGCTCGTGCGCGAGCAGCCCTACATCGAGCGCAACATCACTGCGACGCGCTCGGCCTACGACATCGCTGACGCGCAGATCCAGGAGTACCCCGGCACGGTCGAGGTCCCGAGCGCGGAGGTCATCCAGGCCAACCTCGGCACGCTCGACAACATCCGGCTCCTGGATCCGGCGCTGGCGTCCCCGACCTTCAACCAGCTCCAGCAGATCCGCGCCTACTACTCCTTCAACGACAGCCTCGATGTCGATCGCTACGCCATGGAGGGCGGTCAGCGCGGAGCGGTCGTCGCGGCGCGCGAGATCAACCTCGCCGGCATCCCCGACAACCAGCGCAACTGGGCCAATGACCACGCCGTCTACACCCATGGCTACGGGTTCGTCGCCGCCTACGACAACACGGCGGAGTCGTCCGGGCAGCCCGACTTCTTCGAGAGCGACATCCCGCCGGAGGGGCTCCTGGACATCGAGCAGCCGCGCATCTACTTCGGTGAGCTCTCGCCGACCTTCTCCATCGTGGGCGCACCCGAGGGCACCCCGCCGGTCGAGTTGGACTACCCCGATGACGCGAGCCCGACGGGCCAGGTCAACAACACCTACTCGGGTGACGGTGGAGTCGCGGTCGGTGGACTCTTCCACCGCCTGCTCTTCGCGACGAAGTTCCAGGACAGCAACATCCTCCTGACGGACCTGATCAACGAGGAGTCGCGCATCCTGTGGGACCGCGATCCGCTGACCCGCGTCGAGAAGATCGCCCCCTGGCTCACGCTCGACCAGGATCCCTATCCGGCGGTGGTCAACGGTCGCATCGTGTGGCTTGTCGACGGCTACACCACCTCCAACGACTACCCCTACTCCTCGCGGGTGTCGCTCGGCGAAGTGACGAGCGACTCGATCACGGTGCGCACCGGATCGACCGCGATCGCCCCGAGCGACCAGCTCAACTACGCCCGCAACTCCGTCAAGGCCGTAGTCGACGCCTACGAGGGCACCGTGACCCTGTACGCCTGGGACGAGGCCGATCCCATCCTGCAGACCTGGATGAAGGCCTTCCCCGGTGTCGTGGAGGAGCGCAGTGCGATGCCCGCTGAGATCGAGGCGCATGTGCGCTACCCGCAGGATCTCTTCAAGGTGCAGCGCGTCGTGATGTCGCGCTACCACGTCACGGATCCGGCTACCTTCTACAACGGCACGGACTTCTGGATCGTGCCCTTCGATCCGACGCAGTCGATCCAGCAGTTCCAGCCGCCGTACTACCTCACCCTGCAGATGCCGGGCCAGGAGCAGCCGACCTTCTCGCTCACCACCACCTTCGCGCCGCAACGCAGACCCACGTTGGCCGCGTTCATGGCCGTGGACTCCGCGCCGGGTGATGGCTACGGCACGCTCCGCGTGCTCCAGTTGCCGAGCAACACGACCATCCCCGGCCCCACGCAGGTCCAGAACAACTTCGAGTCCGATCCCGAGATCAGTGCCGAGCTCTCGCTGCTGCGTCGAGGAGGCTCTGAGGTCAACCTGGGCAATCTGCTGTCACTGCCCTTCAACGGCGGCCTGCTCTACGTCGAGCCCGTGTACTTGAGGGCCACCCAGGATGGCTTCCCGCTGCTGCGCAAGGTGCTTGCCGGCTATGGCGCGAACGTCGCGCTCGAGGACACCCTCGATGAGGCGCTGGCGGCGGTCTTCGAATCCGATCCGATCCCGACTCCCGAGCCCACGCCGGGGCCGAATCCCGACCCCAACCCGGATCCGACGCCCACGCCGGCACCGACACCGGCCCCCGGCCCGTCGGGAGATCCGCTCACTGATCTCCAGACCGCCCTCGCCGATGCGCAGGCGGCATACGAGCGAGGACAGGCCGCACTCGCCGACGGAGACTTCGCTCGCTATGGCGAGGCGCAGGCCGAACTCGAGGCCGCTTTGCGGCGTGCGCAGGAGGCCGAGGCGAGGCTGACGGGAGAGGACGGCGGCCAACCGGCATAGGTCGGTTGAGCGGGTCTGCCGATAGGCTCCCCGCGTGTCCAAGGTCCTCTCCTCGCTCCCTGTCGGCGAACGCGTCGGCATTGCCTTCTCCGGAGGGCTCGACACCTCCGTGGCGGTCGCCTGGATGCGCGACAAGGGCGCGGTGCCGTGCACCTACACGGCCGATCTCGGGCAATACGACGAGCCCGATATCGATAGCGTCCCGGGACGTGCGCTCGAGTACGGCGCTGAGATCGCCCGGCTGGTGGACTGCAAGGACCTCCTCGTGGAGGAAGGTCTCGCGGCGATGGCGTGCGGTGCCTTCCACATTCGGTCAGGCAACCGCATGTACTTCAACACCACGCCTCTTGGCCGGGCGGTCACCGGCACTCTGCTCGTGCGGGCGATGCTCGACGATGACGTATCGATCTGGGGCGACGGATCGACGTACAAGGGCAATGACATCGAGCGGTTCTACCGCTACGGACTCCTGGCCAATCCGCAGTTGCGGATCTACAAGCCATGGCTCGACTCCG
>JBIIDD010000045.1:0-7353 GCA_044238565.1 Candidatus Nanopelagicales bacterium | reverse complement strand
AGCTGGGCTCCGGCCACGTTGGAGCTGTCGTAGCCGTAGATCACGCCCAGCGTGGCCGCGCTGAGCGCCACGACCCATGCGGAGCGCGGGATGCGGCTCGCGGTGGTCATGGCGTCTCCACGTAGGGAGGCTAGTGAGGTGGATCCCCACTTCGTGCACATTGAGCTACTTCGTGCACAGTGAGCGCCTAGGAGGCTGCGGGGCTCGCGCTCTCTCCGGTCGGAACTGAAGGCTCACTCGAGGGCACCGGAGTCGGAGAGCAACCCGGACCGCTCGGCGACGGAGACGGTGCGGCGAGTGCGGCATCGACCTCCGACTGCGGAGCGATCGAGGTGTACGCCGCACCGAGCGCGGTGTCGATGGTCGCATCCTTGCGGCCGTCGTCGACGAGCTCGGCACCGGGAATGTAGAAGGCCATGAGTCGCGCGGCCTGCTCACCCGACGGGCCATGCCGAATCTCAGCGACGCCGGTGATGGTCTTGGCAAGCGGATCGTTGTCGATGACGCCGATGAGGAAGCCGCGCACCTGCAACTCCTCGGCCGTCGAGGCTGCGAGGCCGGTGCGGTCGGTGGCGTTGTAGACGTTGCTCGTCACCTGGGCTGGGCTGGGCAGGCCCGCTCCCGGGGTGACGGTGACGGTGACGCACGGCTGGGGCTCCGGTGCATCGCTGGTGGCGGAGCCGTCAGTGGGAGCAGACGTGCCCCCGGCGTCGGAAGAGCCTGAGCCCTGGATGATCCGAGACAGGCCGTAGCCGGCGCCGAAGAGGATGACCATGCCGATGGCGACGAGGACGACAGCGACCACGGGGCTCTGCTTGCGCCGATGACGGGCGCTGGGCCTGGGGCCGCCGCTGGGAACGCTCATCGAGCCTTTCCTCCTGAAGTCGTCGCCGCGAGTCGCATTGATGCGACTCGCACGGTCTCTTCAGTCTAGGTCGCGCGACGCCCTGAGTCGTGGCGCGACGCGGTGGGCGAGCCACCGTGATCAGGAGGCTCTGCAGGGACGACTGCTCAGCCGGATTCTGGCGCCCAGCGGCCTTGGGTACCCTCGTCGGCGGAGGATTCGCCTAGTGGCCTAGGGCGCACGCTTGGAAAGCGTGTTGGGAGCAATCCCTCAGGGGTTCAAATCCCCTATCCTCCGCGCTTCGCGAAGCCCGGGCGGTCACCCCGCCCGGGCTTCGCGCATCCGGGCCGCCAGCGGGCGCGGCGTACACTCTCGTTCGACCCCCCGTGCGGCGTCACCCCGCTGAATCCCCCAGGGCCGGAAGGCAGCAAGGGCAGGCGGGCTCTGTCGGGTGCGCGGGGGGTCCCCTCATGTCCCACTCCCGGACTAGGGTGACCGGGTGTCCACGGCCCTGTATCGCACGTATCGGCCGGGGCGCCTGGCTGATGTCGTGGGCCAGGAGCACGTCACCGAGCCACTATCGCGGGCCCTCGCCAGCGACCGCGTGCACCATGCCTACCTGCTGTCCGGTCCGCGCGGCTGCGGCAAGACCTCGACGGCGCGCATCCTTGCCCGGTCGCTCAACTGCGCGCAGGGTCCCACCCCTGATCCGTGTGGGGAGTGCCAGAGCTGCATCGACCTCGCGCCCAATGGCCCCGGCTCCATTGACGTCATCGAGCTCGATGCGGCCAGCCACGGCGGAGTCGACGACACCCGTGAGTTGCGCGAGCGCGCGATGTTCGCCCCGGTGTCTTCGCGCTACAAGGTCTACATCGTCGATGAAGCCCACATGGTCACCAATGCGGGCTTCAATGCGCTGCTCAAGCTCGTCGAGGAGCCGCCCGACCACGTGCGCTTCATCTTCGCGACGACCGAGGCCGACAAGGTCATCCCCACGATTCGCTCACGCACCTTCAATTACGCCTTCCGTCTCGTGCCCACGCGCATCCTCCAGCAGCACCTCGCCACCGTGTGCGAGGCCGAGGGAGTGCCCGCCGATCCGGCAGCCCTGGCGCTGGTGGCGCGCAGTGCGGCCGGCAGTGTGCGCGATGCCCTCTCGATCCTGGGGCAGCTCATTGCGGGTTCCGGTCCTGAGGGCCTGACCCACGACGAGGTGTCCGCCCAGCTCGGCGTCACCGATGCCGCCCTGCTCGACGACACGGTCGATGCCATCGCGTCCGGCGAGGGAGCGCGCCTCTTCGCAGTCATCGACCGGGTGATCGACGCCGGGCATGATCCACGCCGCTTCGCCACCGATCTGCTCCAGCGCCTGCGCGATCTCATCGTGCTGTCGGCCGTGCCCGGCGATGAAGCGCTCGCCATCCTCGACGCGCCCGACTCCGAGATCGAGGTGATGCGCAGACAGGTGGGCGGCCTCACCCTGGCTGAGTTGTCACGCGCTGCAGACCTCGTCAGCGACGGTCTCACTCAACTGCGCGGCGCGACAGCTCCGCGACTCCATCTGGAGCTCCTCGCCGCTCGCCTCCTGCTGCCGTCCGCTGACTCCTCGGCCGCTGGTCTTGCTGTGCGCCTCGATCGCCTCGAGCGCGGTGCTCCCACTGCGGCCTCGCCGGCACCACGTGCGGCGCCGCCACGCGCCACCGCCGCAGAGTCTGCCCGGGCTCCCGAGCCCAAGTCGAAGCCCGAGTCGAAGCCCGAGTCGAAGCCCGAGTCGAAGCGGGAGTCGAAGCCCGAGTCCACCCGGGTCGACGAGCCTGCACGACCGACCGCCTCCGTGCCGCCGCCCCCGCCCCGGATGTCCCAGGTCCTCGCCGATTCCGCCGAGCCCCCTGCTTCTGAGCCCGCGCCCGCGCCCTCGGCGCCGGCGACCGCGGGGCCGAGGGCGAGCCTGACCGATGTCACCACGATGTGGCCCGCGATCCTCGAGGGCCTCAAGTCGATGTCGCGTGTTGCCTGGATGGTCTTCAGCGACTCGCGTCCACTCTCCCTGGACGCCGGCGTCCTCGCTGTCGGGGTGCCCGAGGAGAGCAAGGTGCGCAATGCTCGGTCGAGTGGTCACGCGGAGCGCCTGCGCCAGGTGATCATCGACGTCATGCACGCCGACATGCAGGTCGACGTGGTTGCGACGGGCTCAGCCCCGGCGGCCGCAGCGTCCGATGCCGCGCCTTCTGATGAGCCCAGCATCGACGACTCCGACAGTGACGATGATGTGAGCGGCGAGGCCCTCGCCATGCGCGAGCTCGGCGCCACAGTCATCGGCGAGATCGAGCAGGGCTGAGATGTACGACGGCATCGTGGCCGACCTCATCGACGAGCTCGGCCGCCTTCCCGGCATCGGCCCCAAGAGCGCCCAGCGCCTGGCTTTCCACATCCTCCAGGCCGAGCCGGCCGACGTACGCCGCCTCGCAGAGGTGCTCGTCGCTGTCAAGGAACGTGCCCGCTTCTGCTCCACGTGCGGTCACGTAACGGAGGAGGAGCAGTGCCGGATCTGCCGTGATCCACGCCGCGATCCGCACTCCCTGTGCGTCGTCGAGGAGTCCCGCGATGTGATCGCCATCGAGCGCACAGCCGAATACCGCGGGCGCTACCACGTGCTTGGTGGAGCCATTAGCCCCATCGACGGAATCGGCCCTGATGACCTGCGCATGCGCGAGCTCATGCAGCGCCTCGCTGACGGCCAGATCACCGAGGTGATCATCGCCACCGATCCCAACCTCGAGGGGGAGGCGACCGCGACGTATCTCGCGCGCATGCTCATCCCCCTGGGTCTCGAGGTGACGCGCCTCGCCAGTGGACTGCCGGTGGGTGGAGACCTCGAGTATGCAGACGAGGTCACCCTGGGGCGTGCATTCGCGGGTCGCCGTCGCGTCGACGGCTAGACGGGACCAAGGTCCCGCCTGCCGTAGGCCATTGAGCGCGCAGGACAGGCCTTTTGCCGGGCGATATCCGCACGCATCCTGCATAGCGTGAAGTCATGCAGGCAGTGCAGGAGACGCAGGACCGGGCCGTTGGCCTGCTGAGTGCTGACGAGGTCGGCCGCCGCCTCGGCATCGACGTCTCCACGGTGTACCGCATGGCGGGTGATGGTCGCCTGCACGCCATCAAGGTGGGACGCCAGTGGCGGTTCCCGGCCGACGCGATTCCGGTCATGGGCTCGGACTCACCCATCGACCCGGGCACGGCCGAGGCTGTCGCCGCGGTTGCGGCCGATCTGCTCGGCGCGATGGTCGTCATCACGGATCTCGAAGGCCGAGCGATGACCCGCGTGCACAACCCGTGCGCTCGCTACCGCGACGCTTCCGTCGAGGTTGCTGAAACCTGTAGCCAGGAGTGGCGTGACCTTGCGCGCCGTATCGACTTCGTCCCTCGCTTCCACCGTGGCCCGCTCGACTGCGAATGCGCTGCGGCGTTCGTGCGCGTGGGCGACCGCCTGGTGGGACTCGTGATCGCAGGGGGTATCGCGCCCATCGACGAGCCCGCACCCGATGTCCATGTCCTCACGAGGGCCCAGCGCAGCCTCGTCCTCGATTCCCTGCCGCGCATTGCTGTCGCGGTGGTCGAAAGGAGCACCACATGAAGCGACTCCTCGTCCTCGGTGCAGGCACCGCGGGCACCATGGCCATCAACAAGTTGCGGCCGATGCTGCCCGAGTCCGAGTGGCAGATCACCGTCGTCGAGCCCAGCGATGTGCATCATTACCAGCCGGGCTACCTCTTCCTTCCCTTCGGTGCCTACACACCCGAGGAGACCTTCGAGGCCACTGATCGCTTCATCCCCGACGGGGTGACGCGCGTGCGTGCCGAGGTGGATCGTGTCGACCCCGACGTCAACGTCGTGCACCTCATGAGCGGGGAGTCGCTGCCCTACGACTACCTCGTTATCGCCACCGGCACCTCGCCCCGGCCCGAGCAGACGCCTGGGATGGACGACCCCGCGGTGTGGCGCACGAGTGTCCATGAGTTCTACACCTTCGAGGGCGCCATGGCCCTGCGCGAGAAGCTCGACACCTGGCCCGGGGGGCGCCTCGTCGTCCACATCACCGAGATGCCGATCAAGTGTCCGGTCGCCCCGCTTGAGTTCACCTTCCTCGCCGACGCCTACTTCGCGGAGAAGGGCATGCGCGATCAGGTTGAGATCGTCTACGTCACGCCTCTTGAGGGCGCCTTCACCAAGCCGGTGGCATCCCAGTTTCTCGGCCACATGTTCGAGGACCGCAAGGTCACGCTCGAACCCGATTTCATGATCGATCGGGTGGACGGTGAGGCGGGGACGATCGTGTCGATGGACGAGCGCGAGGTCCCCTTCGACCTCCTCGTCACGGTGCCTCTCAACATGGGCGCCGACTTCATTGCTCGCTCCGGTCTCGGCGATGACCTCAACTACGTGGCGGTCGACAAGCACACTCTGCTGAGCACGAAGTACGACAACATCTTCGCCATCGGTGACGCGTCCAATATCCCCGCCTCTAAGGCAGGCTCAGTAGCCCACTTCTCCGTCGATCTCTTCCCGGAGAACTTCATCAACCACGTCCACGGTCGTCCGATGACCGCACAGTTCGATGGCCACGCCAATTGCTTTATCGAGTCGGGTCATGGCAAGGGCATGCTCATCGACTTCAACTACGACACCGAGCCGCTCCCGGGCAAGTA
Source organism: Candidatus Nanopelagicales bacterium (assembly GCA_044238565.1). Lineage (GTDB taxonomy): Bacteria > Actinomycetota > Actinomycetes > S36-B12 > S36-B12 > Mxb001. Next base: position 1,800 of record JBIIDD010000045.1, on the reverse strand, counting down.
CCCGATCCCGGGTGTCGGCCCCTTCAGCCTGCTCAAGGAGACCGAGCTCAATCACCTCGGCAAGCTCGCCTTCCGCTGGATGTACTGGAACCTCCTGCTTCCGGGCAGGGAGATCCCCCTCCCCGCCCTCATGTCGATGGCGGGCAAGCAGACCGATGTCCTGGAGCGTGTGTGATGACTGTCGCCGATATGGATTACGCCGTCGTCGAGCGGCTCGATCGCCTCGCGCTCCAGATGACCGAGATCTCGGAGGAGCTCGAGCGCCAACGCGAGATGCGCGAGATGCTGCTCGGCCTCGCCGAACTTGCCGGCCCCGTGATGCAGATGGTCACATCGAAGGCCACCGAGCTGGACGAGAAGGGCTACTTCACCTTCGCCCAGGGCGGCCTGGAGATCGCCGACCGCGTCGTCACCTCCTTCGATGAGGATGACATCAAGGCCCTGGGTGACAACGTCGTCCTGATTCTCAACACGGTCAAGGAAATGACCCAGCCCGAGGTTATGAACCTCCTCAGCCGCACGGCGCTCGAGGTGCAGGAGGCCGAGGATGCCCCCGCGGGGCCGCCCCCCTCCACCTTCGCGCTGCTGCGCCAGATGCGCGATCCGGAGGTCCGACGCGGCCTCGCTCGCGCGCTCATCGTCCTGCGCTCCCTGGGGAGCCAGGCCTCCACCGCTCCCACTTCACCCGTCCCGAAGGAGTAAGAACATGGCCACCACCACCATCGCCGGTCGCGACGTCCACGTCGACGACGAGGGCTTCCTCGTCGAGTACGACGAGTGGGACGAGAAACTCGCGTCAGAACTCGCACAGAACATCGGAATCGATATGACCGACGAGCACTGGGCCGTCATCCGCTTCCTACGCGATGACTTCAAGACCCAGGGCGAGACCGCAACCACCCGTCGAGTCGACACCGTCGGCGGCTTCCCCGTGAAGAAGCAGTTCGTCCTCTTCCCCAAGAAGCCCGCCAAGAAGATGGCCTACATCGCGGGTCTGCCCAAGCCCCACGGCTGCGTTTAGGGAGCGTCACCATGACCATGACCGACACTGCACCCGCCATCGTCCCGGACTTCGGCGACGAGGACACGGTCGACCGCAAGCTCGTCATCATCTGCTCCAAGGGCAATCTCGACATGGCATACCCGGGCCTTGTGCTCGCCAACGCCGCCCTTGGTGAGGGCATCGAGACCCACCTGTTTTTCACCTTCTGGGGTCTCGACATGATCCTGAAGTCCCGGATGAACGATCTGCAGTTCACACCCGTGGGCAACACCGCCATGCACATGCCCGTCGGGGATTCGCGCATCCCGCAGTTCCTCACCGCATTCCCGGGCATGCAGGGCATGTCCACGAAGATGATGAAGAAGCAGATCGCGGATCTCGGTGTACCCGAGGTGCCGGACTTCCTCGATCAGATCGTGGCCGCGGGCGGGCATCTGTGGGCCTGTCGCATGTCGGTGGACATGATGAACGTCACCCAGGAGGACATGTACGACGGAGTCGAGGCCGTCATCAACGCCACCAACTTCATGGAGCTCAGCGAAGGCGGACAGCTCCTCTTCATCTAGGCAGTCCGTTGAGTGGTGGCACACGCCGCCACTCAACGCATGAGGGCGCGGGTCGCGGAACCGGTAGTGGCCGATAGACTGGTCCCTCCGCCGTAGGTGTCCGTCCCGTCGGGGGCGGCCGGTGTGCTGGCCAGGAGCCGATGTGGGCCTCGTCGTGCAGAAGTACGGAGGCTCCAGCGTTGCTAACGCTGAGAGCATCCGTCGCGTCGCAGCGCGCATCGTGGCGACTCA
>JBIIDD010000044.1:0-7390 GCA_044238565.1 Candidatus Nanopelagicales bacterium | reverse complement strand
GACAGTCCCTGGATCTCGCGGAGGAAGTCCTCGGCCGCGAACCGCTCCTCCCCGAGACGCTCGGGAAGGGTGTTGGAGGTGGCCGCAAGACGCACTCCGGCGTCGACAAGATTGCCGAGGAGGGTCGACATCAGCACGGTGTCGCCAGGATCGTCCAATTCGAACTCGTCGATGCAGACCAGTTGGTACGCCGACAGTCGCGAGACGGCTTCCGCGAAGCCGAGCGCCCCGACGAGGTTGGTGTACTCCACGAAGGTGCCATAGGCCCGCGGCTCGGGGGCGACGTGCCACAGGGACGCGAGCAGGTGCGTCTTGCCTACGCCGAAGCCGCCATCGAGATACACACCGGCGCGCTCCTCGGGCGGTGCGGCCCTGCGCAACCATCGTCGCGAGGGTCGTTGCCCGAGCCGGGAGGCGAAGGCCTCCAGGGCGGACACGGCAGCAGCCTGACTCGGCTGGGCCGGATCCGGAACGTAACTGGAGAAGCGCACGCTCGAGAAGTGCGGCGGCGGCACAAGGTCCGTGAGCAGCCGCTCGGGTGAGACCTGGGGATCGCGCTCAACCAGGCGTGCGGGCACGTGCGGATGCTACGCGGGCCCATGCCCTCGCTCGCGATCGCGGGCATCAGATCGTCAGGGAATCCTGGGTAACACATGGGGCCGGCCCCGGAATTGTCAGGATCATGTGAGGAAGTCCTGGGAAGCGTCTCGCGATCGCGCTTCCGGAGCCATCCCCGTGCCACGGTGGTTCACAGCGATGCGATCCACGCATCCGGGAACGGAGAGTCGCCATGACCACTCGACGCACGATCGCCGCCACGGCCGCCGTCCTCCTCATCGGCACAGGAGCCATAGCCGCAGGCGCGACTGCCGCACAGGCTCGCGTGGGCAGCCACCCTGGCCAGGGTCCTGGATTAGGGATCGGCATCGGGATAGGCCACGGTGACCGGGTCGGCAAGGGACAACTCCAGGACCGTTGGCTTGAGCGCCACATCGATCGCACCGTGACCGACGAAGCTCGCGAGGCCTTGATGTCCGCGCTGGAATCCGCGCGCACAGCGCTCCGCGACGCGATCGACGTCGCAGGCGAAGACGCAGCCGCCCGCGAGGCCGCACGCGTCGCCTTCGTATCCGCCGTCCAGGCCGCCGTGGCCGCGTTCGATACCGCGACTCTGCCGGCAGATCAGCTCGCCGCCGTGACCGCCTACCGCGTGGCTGTCGCCAGCGCCGTCGAGCAACTGCGAGCCACCGTCGAGTCTGCGCACTCGGCATTCAAGACAGCGACCGCAGATGCCCAGGCGCAACTCAAGTCCGACATGGCCGCCGCGACCACGCGGGAGGAGCGCCGAGCTGCATGGGAGGCCTATCGCACGGCCATCGAACCCGCCCGCGAGGCGCAGCGCACCAGTACCAAGGATGCGGCCGATGCCTTCCGCACCACGGTCGGCGCGGCGCGGGACGCCCTTGAGGCAGCCATCCCTTCCAACTGACCCTCAGGTGTTCTGGCCCTCGGGACGGGCCATTAGTTGAAGACCTCCCGTGCGTGGGACGATTCCCACACCACGCACGGGAGGTCTTGCCTTGGATTTCTACGGCCACATCATCGACAACGAGGAAGTCCCCTCCGTCGACGGCGCGACGATGCCGGATATCGATCCCTACACCCGCGAGCAGTGGGCCACCATCGCCTGCGGCGGCAAGGCGGATGCCGACCTGGCGATTGCAGCAGCGCGCCGCGCCTTCGACTCCGGCCCATGGCCGCACATGGGATACGAGAAGCGCCAGCAGCTCATGCATAGGCTCGCGGATCTCATGGAGGAGCACGCCGACGAGCTCGCCATGGCCGATACGCGTGACATGGGCAAGCCGATCACCCAGGCGCGACACGACGTCGCGCGATCGATCCTCAACGTGCGCTTCTTCGCCGATCACGCCCGCATGTCCGCAGCCGAGACGCTGCCCATGGACACCGGTCACCACGCCTACACCCGGTGGGAGCCCGTCGGGGTCGTCGCGGCGATCTCGCCGTGGAACTTCCCGCTCATGCTCGGCACGTGGAAGGTGATGCCCGCACTTGCCTGGGGCAACACCGTGGTGTGGAAGCCGGCTGAGGACACCCCTGTCTCCGCGACGATCGTGGGGCGTCTCGCCATCGAGGCGGGCTTCCCGCCGGGCGTGCTCAACATCGTGCATGGCTATGGCCCGGATTCCGCGGGCTCGGCTCTCACGGAAAGCCCCGACGTGGACCGCATCACCTTCACCGGGGAATCGGGCACCGGCAAGATCATCAGCGGCGTCGCGGCGCGCAATCTCACCCCCGTGAGTCTCGAACTCGGAGGCAAGGGAGCCAACATCGTCTTCGACGATGCGGACATTGACAACGCCGTCCACTGGGCAGTCGAGGCGATCTTCCGCAATGCCGGACAGGTCTGCCTGGCCGGCAGCCGCCTCTACGTCCAGCGCGGCATCTATGAGGACTTCATGGTCCGCTACAAGGCCGCAGCGGAGGCGCTCGTCATGGGCGATCCGAAGGATCCCGCCACGCAGTTCTCTGCCGCACTCGCCAGCGAGGAGCACTTCACCAAGGTGCAGGGGTATCTCGGTACCGATGCGCTCGGTGGCGGGCGCGTCCTCACCGGTGGCGTCGGCGAGGGCTGGAGCGTGAAGCCCACGATCATCACGGACGCACCGGCAGACGCTCGTGTCGTCAAGGAGGAGATCTTCGGCCCCGTCACCGTGGCGACACCCTTCGACACGGAGGAGGAGGCGCTCGCGCTGGCCAACGACACACGCTACGGCCTCAACGCGATGGTCTTCACCGAGAACCTCAGTCGAGCACACCGCCTGGCCGCCAAGCTCAATGCAGGCACCGTGTGGGTCAACTGCTTCTTCATACGCGACCTGCGCTTGCCCTTCGGCGGGTTCGGCGACTCCGGTGTCGGCCGCGAGGGCGGAAACTTCAGCCGCGAGTTCATGACCGAGCCCAAGGCCGTGGTCATGCAGATCGACCAGGGCTGACCCCAGGTCGCCGGGGCGCAGCTCGGCTGGACCCGCGGCGGCCCGCCTCACGGGGCATGACGCGGGCGAGCACGGAGCCGCTAGGGTTCTCGCGTGTCCATCACGGTGCTGGTCTTCCTGATCCTGGGGATCTTCCTCATCCTCTTCGGCCTGGGGTTCGCCTTCTACGGCATGTCGAGTGAGAAGGCCTACTGGTTCCAGCGAGACCCCCAGGGCAATCCCGCCCGCGAGGCCACGCCTTTCCGTAAGGTCTACACGCACGCCTTCACCATCGCCGTGAGTGATGAGCGTGCACCTCTGCGCATCGCCGCCATCGGCGTCGTGCTCATCTACCTGGGCATTGCGAGTCTCATCGCATCGGCGATCTTCGCCCTCGTGTGACATGAAGGCCGTCGTGCCGCGAATCGCCGCCTACATGGCGCGGCACCCGCGGCAAGCCCGGGTCGTGGAGTTCGCTTCTGCCGTTACCGCCGCACAGTCGCGTGAGCGCATCAGCCTTTCGGCCGCCGCCGTCGCCTTCTGGGCGGCCATCGCCGTCACGCCGACGCTCATCGCGATCAGCATCATCTTCGGCCGCCTCGTCGATCCGGCCGTCCTCGACGACGCCGTCCAGACGCTGCGCAGTTCCGCGCCGGACTCCTTCGCCAGCCTCCTCGCCAACCAACTGCAGACGGCGTCGAAGGCATCCGACTCGACCGTGTCCTGGGGCCTGATCCTCTCGCTCATCACGGTGCTCTGGGCCGTCTCCTCGGGCATCTACGCCTTTCTTCGGGCCGTCCGCGTGGCCTACGGCATGGACCCGCAGCACTACATCAACGCGCGCGCCGTTGCCTTCCTCGGGGCACTCCTCACCGTCCTGGTCCTGGGGATCCTGCTTCTCGCGAGTGCGGCCGGAGCTGCCTGGGCGAGCTCACTGGATGAGCCGTGGCGTGCCGTGGCCTTCGCGGTGGGGATTGTCCTGGGGCTGCTCATCGGCACGGGCCTGCTCGTGCTGACCTTCCGCACTGCCGGCGGAAAGCAGGGCCCCTCAGTGCACTGGCCAGGCGCAGCGTTCGGCACCGTGGGCAGCCTCGCCGTCTTCATCGGATTCGGGGTCTACCTCCGCTTCGCCACGTCCTACCAGGCGATGTACGGCGCCCTCGCGAGCAGCGTCATCCTGAGCCTGGTGCTCTACGTCGCGACGTACGTCATCCTCATCGGTGCCGTCGCCAATGCACAGCTCGCCGGGATCGGCGACGATCAGGCGGAGCCCTCGCGCCCGAGCAACTCCCCGGCGTAGTCGGGCACGTAGCGGTTGAGGTCCCTGGGCGGCCGCTCATAGCCGTGGCCGTCCGGCCGCTGCGGGAGCACGAGCGGCGCCCTCGTGACCGCTTCATAGGGGATCGTCGAGAGCAGGTGATGAATCATGTTGATGCGCGCCTTGCGCTTGTCATCGGCCTCGACGTCGAACCACGGCGACTCCGCTGAGTCGGTGTGCACCATCATCTCGTCCTTCGCCCGGGAGTACTCCTCCCAGCGAGTGATGGACTCCAGGTCCATGGGCGAGAGCTTCCACTGGCGCATCGGGTCGTTCAGCCTCGATGCGAAGCGGCGCTCCTGCTCGTGATTGCTCACGCTGAACCAGTACTTGCGCAGGAGAATGCCGTCCTCGATGAGCATGCGCTCGAAGATGGGGGCCTGATGGAGGAACCGTCGATACTCCTCGGGAGTGCAGAAGCCCATGACACGCTCGACGCCGGCGCGGTTGTACCAGGATCGGTCGAAGAGCGCGATCTCGCCGGCTGCGGGCAGTTGCTCGACGTAGCGCTGGAAGTACCACTGCGTGCGTTGGCGCTCCGTGGGCGTGGGCAGTGCAACGATGCGAGCCATGCGCGGGTTGAGGTATTCCGTCACGCGCTTGATGGTTGAACCCTTACCCGCTGCGTCGCGCCCCTCGAAGACCACGACGACGCGCGCTCCCGATGACTTCACCCACTCCTGCATGGTGACGAGCTCACCCTGCAGCCGGTAGAGCGTCTCCTCGTAGAACTGGCGCGGCAGCTTCTTGATCTTGCCCCCGTCCGACTTCGCCATAGGCCTATCCAAGCACTCTCGTGGGGACCGTCAGGGCGACTGAGGCGAATCCGACGCCTGGGACCGCAGAGCCGCGTCGAAGACCCGATGGGCCATCAGGGCCTCATGGGGCGTGGCCGTGCCGAATCGATCCCCGAGTGCCCCGGCGCGCTCCGCGAAGTAGGCGGCCCACATCTGGAGCAGGGCGTCACTGAAGCCGAATTCGAAGATGGCGCCGGAGACCACAGGCCAGGCCGAGACATTGCCCGGCTGCACCTCTTCCCACACCTGCTCTCCGTCGCGCAGGGTGAAGCGGCGCAGTGTGGCCGGCTCTCGCGTGGAGAATCGCACACCGCCGTCCATGCCCACCGCGTCGAAGTACCACGTGTTGGCATGGCCTGGCGCGATGCGACGCGGCTCCCAGAGCATCGTGAAGTCGCGTCCCCGCTCCGGGTGAGCCGTGCAGGTGAGAAGGGCGTTATCCCAGGTGTCGCAGACCACCGGTGTGCCATCCGGGCCTGGACGCTCGGTCACGACGTCGTCGAGCCGGGCGTAGACACTGCGCGGGACCCAGCCGAGTCGAAGCGGGACGTGCGCCACGTGCAAGCCGAGATCGCCCATGACCCCGAGCTCCCCGCACGTCTCGGCACGCCGCTTCCAGTTGATCGGCTTCGTGCGATTGATGTCAGAGGAGTGCCAGAAGCCGGAGCGCACATCGAGCACGTCGCCGAGGGCGCCGGACGCGGCGTAAGCCCAGGCACGCTGCGCCCCCGGGTAATAGGGGAACTCGCTGGACACACGCACGAAGGCGTCCGAGGCATCGATGGCGCTGACGATGCGCTCTGCCGCGCCCAGGTCGATGCCGAAGGGCTTCTCCCCGAGGAAGTCGCGCCCCGCTGCGGCGGCGGCGACGTAGATCTCCTCGTGCAACTGATGGGGAACGGCGATGTAGAGCACGTCGATGCCGTCATCCTCGACGAGATCGCGCCAGTCGCTCGTCGATCGCGTGACCGTGTCCACGCGGCTAAACCAGTCCCGCGCTGCCGGGGAGGGGTCGGCCACGGCAACGACCCTGGGCCGGGCCGGGTGGTCGACGAGGAGGTCCCAGCGGCCGCACACGGCTGCGAGCTCGCGGCCCATGAGACCGCCACCGATGATGCCGATCCGCACGTCGCCTGCCGCTGTCATGATGCGCGCAGGATCTCCAGGGCGCGCTGGGCATCCGCACCGTCATGCAGCATCGCCATGAGCGCACGCGTCATCCCCGCGGGATTGCCGTGCTGGATGATGTTGCGGCCATAGACAAGCCCCGCGGCACCCTGTGCCAGGAGTGCCTCGGTGCGAGTGAAGATCTCCTCGTCCGACACCCGGCCACCGCCGCGGATGAGCACGGGGATGCCGGATGCCGTGCGGATGACCTCGTGATACACCGACGGGTCGTCCGTGGGATCCGCCTTGATGACGTCGGCTCCGAGCTCCACCGCCTGGCGCACGATCGGCACAATGAGGTCGAGGTCGCCGTTGACGGTGTACGGCCCCGCAGCGGTCTCCTTCATCACGAGAGGCTCGACCATGAGCGGCATGCCGTAGAGGTCGCACTGCTGACGCAGATCCATGACGTTGCGGATGCACGCCTCGCGCATCTCAGGCCGCCCGGGCAGGTCGAGGAGGTTGACCACCACGCAGGCCGCATCGAGGCGCACCGCGGTGAGCACGGCGTCCGGGGCGATGGTGCTGAACATGTGGTCGGGCAGGACATTGCCGTAGACATTGGCCACGTCGGTGCGCATCACCAGGGCCGGCCTGCTCCGACCCCCCTGGGACTGCAGGAGTCGCGCCTGGCCCGGGGTGAGCTGGATGGCGTCAGGATCGGCCTGGACCAGCGTGGTGACCGCCGACGGGAGGTCCTCGATGCCGGAGAGGAAGGTCCCCTGGCCGAAGAAGCCATGGTCCACGGCGATGTCCAGGCACCGCCCGGATGCCGGGTTGAAGAGCCTGCGCAAGCGGTACGCCGAATCCGACACCGCGTCTCCTTCCGTTGGTCAGCCCCCGTGGTCCATGCACTCTATCCCGCGCCAGGTGCCACTATGGGGCCGTGACGATGACAGCCTCCCCCGTGCTCCTGCCCGTCAACCAGTTCGACCACTTCTACCGCGGTGGCGACCGAATCGGCTCCCTGCGCAGCGGTCCCGGCGGACCCCAGCGGCCGGAGGAGTGGATCGGATCGACCACGACACGCTTCGGCCAGGCGTCCCAGGGACTCAGCCTGCTCCCCGACGGGACCTACCTGCGCGATGCCGTGATCGCCGACCCCGCTGCCT
>JBIIDD010000043.1:0-7481 GCA_044238565.1 Candidatus Nanopelagicales bacterium | reverse complement strand
GTCTTCCATGGCGATGAACGCTGGCGGAGCCTGCCCACGCCTACGGGGGATCGCTTCGCGTGGGACCCCGCCAGCACGTACGTGCGCAAGGCGCCGTATTTCGAGGGAATGCCCCGGCAGCCGGAACCCTTGCACGACATCAGCGGCGCCCGCGTGCTCCTGAAGCTCGGTGATTCCGTCACCACAGACCACATCTCGCCGGCAGGCAACATCAAGCCGGACAGCCCGGCGGGCCGCTACCTCGCCGATCACGGCGTGGAACGCAAGGACTTCAACTCCTACGGCTCGCGCCGGGGCAATCATGAGGTGATGATCCGCGGCACCTTCGCCAACATCCGGCTGCGCAACCTCATGCTGCACGACGTCGAGGGCGGCTTCACGGTGGACTTCACGACACCCGATGGCGAGACGGTTCCCGTCTACGACGCTGCCATGGCCTACGCGCAGCACGGCACACCCTTGGTCATCCTGGCGGGCAAGGAGTACGGCTCGGGTTCGAGTCGTGATTGGGCGGCGAAGGGCACCGCACTCCTCGGTGTCAAGGCGGTGATCGCTGAGTCGTACGAGCGCATCCATCGCTCGAATCTCATCGGTATGGGAGTGCTTCCGCTGCAGTTCCCCGAGGGCATGAGCGCTGAGACCCTCGGCCTGCAGGGTGACGAGGTCTTCACCATTCGCGGCATCACGGCGTTCAACGACGGGCTCACTCCCTCCGAGGTCGACGTCGAAGCAGTGGCCGTCGACGGGCGTACCGTCGAGTTCAGCGCCCGGGTGCGAGTGGACACGCCAGGGGAGGCGGACTACTTCCGCCACGGGGGCATCCTGCAGTTCGTCCTGCGCTCGCTCGTCTGAGCATGCGTCCACCGGGGTGGCCGGACCGGGTCGCCGACCCGGAGGACGCAGACTTTCCCGAGTCGGCTTCTCGCTGGCTCTGGGATATCGCCAGCCTGGAGCGATCGGCCGACTCCGTCTGGGCCCGGCATCCCCGCGCGCTCGCCTTCCGGGTCGCCTGCGACCTCGACGCCCGAGTCGAAGGTGCGCGCCTGGCCTACGCAAGGGTTCGGACCGCGCTCGCCGACGCGGGAGTGGACCCCGAGGAGGTCCTGCGGGCCCTCGAGGCGGAGGCGGCTGACCTCCAGCGGCTCCAGCGCGAGGTGACCATGGTGGCCGAGGCACTGGGGGGCCGGCGCTGGCACGCTCGCCTCTGACGGGTGCGTCGGGCTGCAGGCGCCTAGACTGCGGTGGGTGCGCCGCCACGGCGCAGAGGCGGGAGGCGAGTGAGGCATGGGTCTGCTCGATGGCATCTCGTCGCCCGAGGATCTGCGCCAACTCCCCGAGGAGGATCTGCCGGTCCTCGCCGACGAGATCAGGCAGTTCCTCGTCGAGCGGGTCTCGGCGACCGGAGGTCACCTCGGTCCCAATCTGGGGGTCGTAGAGGTCACCCTCGCACTGCACAGGGTCTTCGACTCCCCGCGTGACGTCTTCCTCTGGGACACCGGGCACCAGGCGTACGTGCACAAGATGCTCACCGGACGGTGGCGCGCCTTCGACACCCTGCGCAAGGAGCAGGGTCTCTCGGGCTATCCCTCGCGCGCGGAGTCCCCGCATGACGTCATCGAGAACTCCCACGCCTCTACCGCGCTGTCTTACGCCGACGGCATCGCCAAGGCCTTCGAACTCCACGGTGAGCTCACCGGGCCCGATGCCCGGCATGTCGTAGCCGTGGTGGGAGATGGGTCGTTGACCGGTGGCATGGCCTGGGAGGCACTCAACAACATCGCCGCGTCAGACCGCCCCATGGTCATCCTCGTCAACGACAACGAGCGGTCGTACTCTCCGACCATCGGCGGTCTCGCCCATCACCTGGCCACCCTGCGCACGACGCAGGGCTACGAGCGTTTCCTGCACTGGGGGCGCCGCACCCTGAAGCGCACGCCCGTCGTCGGAGCCCCGGTCTATGAGGCCCTGCACGGAGTGAAGAAGGGCCTGAAGGACATCGTTGCCCCGCAGGGAATGTTCGAGGACCTCGGCTTGAAGTACATCGGTCCTGTCGATGGGCACGACTCGGTCGAGGTCGAGCACGCGCTGAGGCGCGCGCGCGACTTCCCCGGTCCGGTCGTCGTCCACGTCATCACGGAGAAGGGCCGCGGCTACGCGCCCGCCGAGCAGGACGAGGCGGATCGCTTCCACGGCATCGGTGTCATCGACCCCGAGACCGGGCAGCCGTTGCGCGCATCGGGACGGACCTGGACCTCCGTCTTCGCCGACGAGATGGTCGACATCGGAGGTGAGACCCCCGAGGTGGTGGCTATCACAGCGGCCATGCTCGGCCCGACGGGCCTCGACCGTTTCTCCCGGCACTTCCCCGAGCGCACCTTCGACGTGGGCATCGCCGAGCAGCACGCGGCGACGAGTGCAGCGGGCATGGCATATGCGGGGCTCCATCCCGTCGTCGCCGTGTACGCCACCTTCCTCAACCGCGCGATCGACCAGGTGATCATGGACTGCGCACTCCATCGGGCCGGCGTCACCTTCGTCCTCGATCGCGCGGGAGTCACCGGCGACGATGGGGCAAGCCATAACGGCATCTGGGACATGTCGCTGCTGGGGGTTGTCCCCGGGCTGCGTCTCGCCGCACCTCGCGATGCCCAGACCCTGCGCGAGCAACTCCGCGAAGCAGTGGCGGTCTCTGACGGTCCGACCGTCGTGCGCTTCTCCAAGGGTGCCGTGCCGGAGGATATCCCCGCGCTGCGGAGACTCGATGGGGTCGACATCCTGCGCGAAGCTGAGACCTGCGACGTCCTGATCGTTGCGGTGGGAGCCTTCGCCGGGCTAGGGCTGGAGGTTGCCGACGCACTGGCAGCCCAGGGCATCGCCGCGACCGTCGTCGATCCGCGCTGGGCGCTCCCTGTGCCCGCCCGCGTGGCCGGGCTGGCGGCCGACGCTGATCTTGTCGTCGTCATCGAGGACAACATGCGTGCGGGAGGCATAGGCACGGCTGTGCGGACGCTGCTGGAGGATTCCGGCGTGGGCACCGCGGCCCTGACCTTCGGTATGCCAGCCGCATTCCCAGAGCACGGAGCGCGGGCCAGCGTGCTCGTTCACGCTGGACTGAGCGCCCAGGAGATCGCACGTCGTGTCACGGAACGCGTGGCAGCCCCGCTCGCGGACCTCTCCGATCGAGTGACTCCCGCACAGGATCAGCGCGGCTGATCAATCGAGTGCGGCGTCGGCACCCGAGGTGGCGAGTGCGTCCGCGCACAGGGCCACCTGCCAGGGTCGGGCCCCGGCCCGCATCAGAGCCGAGCTCACCGTCGTGGGATCGATGGGCTCTGGTGGATCCCAGGCCCAGCGCCGCACGGCGTCAGGTGAGATGAGGTTTTCGACGGGCATCGCGTGAGCATCTGCGATGTCGGCGAGCGCGGCCCGAGCGCGCGCGAGGCGATCGGCCGCGACAGGGTCGCGATCGCGCCAGACTCGCGCGGGAGGCGGGCCGTCGGCTGGCAGGGCGGGGGCCGGGAGTGCGTCCTCGGGGAGCGCCCGGGCTGCCTCGATGGCCTTCCACCAGCGATCAAGGTGCCGTGAGGCGTTGCCCTTGCGGAACTCAGGGAGGGCCGAGAGCCCATCGCGGTCAGGGGGGGCGGCCGTGGCGGCAGCCACGATGGCGGCGTCGGGAAGGATGCGACCGGGACTGACGTCCATGCGCTGCGCGAGATCGTCGCGCGACTCCCACAGCGAGCGGATAACGGCGAGGGCACGGCGTCCGCGGACGCGGTGCATGCCCGACGTGCGTCGCCACGGGTCACGCCGCGCGGGAGCGGGCGGCTGCTGCAGCACAGAGTGGAACTCCTCGTCTGCCCAGGCGGCCTTGCCCGAGCGGGCGAGATCGGCAGCAAGGACATCGTGCAAATCCACGAGGACCTCGACGTCGAGTGCTGCGTAGCGCAGCCAGTCGTCAGGGAGCGGACGCCGCGACCAGTCTGCTGCGCCGTGCCCCTTGGCCAGATGCAAGCCAAGCTCGCTCTCCACGAGTGGGCCGAGGCCGACCCGCTCACGGCCGAGGAGTCGCGCCGCCAGTTCGGTATCGAAGATGAGGGGCGGCACGAGGCCGACCTCGCGCATACAGGGCAGATCCTGCGATGCAGCGTGCAGAATCCACGGGGTGTCTCGTAGGGCTTCGGCCAGGGCTGTGAGGTCGTCGCAAGCAATCGGATCGATCAGCCAGGTCCCGCTCCCGCGACGAAAGAACTGCAGCAGGTACGCCCGCTGGCCGTACTTGAAGCCCGATGCCCGCTCAGCGTCCACCGCGACGGGGCCGTCGCCCTGGCCAAGGGCGTGAGCGGCTGCGGCGAGCCCCATCGGCGTGGTGACGACCTCCGGCAACCCGTCGAGGAGTTCGACGGGCGGCAGGGGGTCGACGCTGCGGTCCTCGATGACCGCTTCGTCCTCGGCGGAGGGCTGCACCGCGTGCTCAGGTGGCCCGGCGTGGCTGCACGAGAGCGGAGACTCCCGGGGGCAGCGGGAGCAACCCAGCGGCCTGCGCGAGGGCCGCAGCCCATGCCTGAGCTTCGAGCCCCATGTCGTCGGGATCGCCGAGGGGTGTCCAGGAGGCGCGAATCTCGATCGAGCCGGTGACGTCACGGTCGCCGAGGGCGCCGAACGATTCGCTCATCACGCGCGTGACGGTGCCCCCCAGCGCCGTGCGGGGCCCGCCCTCGGCCTCCAGTGCCTCGAGGAGCCACGCCCAGGCGACCCCGGTGAGGAGAGGGTCGGTCGCAAGATCGGGCTCGAGAGTCGCTCTGAGGAAGACGACCGCGCGGAAGTGGCCTTCCCAGGCCTCGACCCCGTCCGGGTCGTGGAGCAGCACGAAGCGACCGGAGGCCAACTCCTCGTCGTTCTCGACGAAGTCGGCCGTCAGCGCGACCGCATGGGGTGCAAGGCGCTGCGGGGCTGGCCCCTCGTCGACGGTGAGCTCCGGTCGGAAGCGCACGGCCCGAAGGCTCGCCAGCGCGCGGTCGAACGACGCTGCGCCTCCGGTCATTTCTGCAGGGTACGACGGGCGACCAGCCGTCGGGCGCTCCCACGCCGCGGGCCCCGTGGGGCTAGGGAGCCGTGGCGTCCTGGGTGTCGCTATCGAGCCTCAGGCAGACGCTATTGATGCAATAGCGCAGGTCAGTCGGCGTGGCGTAGCCCTCTCCCTGGAAGACATGGCCCAGGTGGCTGCCGCAGGAAGCACATCGCACTTCCGTGCGGACCATGCCGTGTGTGCGGTCCTCGATCTCGATGATCCGATCCCCCGCGAGGGGTGTGAAGAAGGAGGGCCAACCGCAATGGGAATCGAACTTCGTGTCCGAGCGGAAGAGATCCGCGCCGCACGCCCGGCATGCGTAGGTCCCCATCTGCTTAGTGTCGACGTACTCACCCGACCATGCGGGCTCCGTGCCCGCCTCCCGCAGCACGGCGTACTCCACCGGAGTGAGACGCTCCCGCCACTCCGCGTCGGTGCGAGCGATGGGGTAGGGCGCCCCGTCGGGGCGTTGTGGCTCTACAGTCGGCATGCCCCCAGCGTAGGCGCACGACCGAATAGCCGCACCGGACACGGGCGGCCGGTCCAGGACCGAAAGGCCACACGATGAGCGACATGCTCGATATCCGCGATTCATGGCTGAGCGCGGAGCAGTTGGAGCAGGCACGAGAGCGCCTCCCCATCGTCTACGTCGAAGCGATCCCGGTGCGCGTGGACGCCCTCGGCTCCATCACTGCCGTCGGGCTACTCCTGCGCGCCATGCCGGACGGGTCGATCAGTCGCGCGCTGGTCTCCGGCCGCGTGCTCTACGGGGAGCGACTGCGCGAGGCCCTGCTGCGGCACATCGAGAAGGATCTGGGGCCCATGGCCCTGCCGAGACTTCCGGTCGAGCCCACTCCCTTCACCGTCGCGGAGTACTTCCCGGACCCCTCCGTCACCGGCTATCACGATCCCCGCCAGCATGCGGTGAGTCTGGCCTACGTCGTGCCGTGCGACGGCGACTGCGCGCCCAGCCAGAACTCGCTCGACCTCACCTGGGTGTCGCCGCAGGAGGCTGCCTCTGAGTCCTTCCAGGCGGAGATGACCGGAGGTCAGGGGCGACTCGTGCGCCTCGCCCTCGCCTTCGCCGGCCAGTTGGACTAGGCCGGGCCGAAGTCCGGTGCACGCCCCGCAGACTTGGCCAGGAGTGCCTCGGCGAGATCGGGGCCGCGGAAGGACTCGCGCATGAGCAGGAGGCTCTGCTCGATGCTCTGGCGTAGATCGGACTGATCCGCGGCGGCCAACTGCCGCTTCATGGTCGCGAGCGACAACGGTGAGCAGTGAGTGGCGACGTCGGTCGCCCAGGCCATGGCGGCAGCGACGACATCGTCGTGCACACCTTGTACCAGGCCGATGCGCTCCGCCTCGGACGCATCGACGGAGCGACCGCTGAGGAGGAGGTCTGCGGCGCGCTGTCGCCCGACGATGCGGGGCAGGAGCCAGGCGACGCCGTATTCGGCGACCAGGCCGAGCCGACTGAATGCTGAGATGAATCGCGCTGACGGTGAGGCGAGGCAGACGTCACCGGTAAGTGCGATCACGAAACCCAGACCGGCCGCGGGGCCGTTAACCGCCATCACGACCGGAATACTCACGTCCAGTGCGCTGGTCGGCAGATCGTCCCAGGCAGTCTCCGAGACGAATACGTCGAGGGCCTGTGGACCTTGCGCGAGCACCGACAGGTCCGCACCGGAGCAGAAGCCGCGGCCGGCCCCGGTCACGACCGCGACGCGGATGCCTGGGTCGGCATCGACCTCTCGAAGGGTGCGGGCATATGCAGACCCCATGTCCGCGGTAATGGCGTTGAGTCGATCGGGTCGGTTGAGCGTGATGAGAGCGACGCGGTCGCGCACCTCGACGAGGACGGGATCCGGGCTCACGGCGTCATCGTGCATGCGCTCACCCTGTCAGGTCGCGTCACGGATTGCGTCCATGGCGTGGGCGACGGTCATCGACCATCGGGGATCCGGAAGCCAGCCGCCGTCTCCGCGAATCACGGCGGAGACGGATTCGATCATGAGCCGGTAGGGGTCGACCGGAGCGAAGTGCTCGACCCGCTCTCCGTCTCGGTCGAGCACGCGCAGCGCGCTGGGCTGTAGCCACGAGGTGAAGGCGTCATTGCCGGTGAACTCGATGATGCCG
Source organism: Candidatus Nanopelagicales bacterium (assembly GCA_044238565.1). GTDB lineage: Bacteria > Actinomycetota > Actinomycetes > S36-B12 > S36-B12 > Mxb001. The sequence goes on along the minus strand of JBIIDD010000043.1, from coordinate 274 downwards.
TGCTCGCCTTCGATCGCGAGGCTCTCGTACGCCGTCTCGATGAAGCTTGCGCGGATGTGCACGGGCACTCCGCCGAGGGTGAGGGCAGCAGCGGTCGTGAGGTCGACACCCAGCCCCCCGGTGACGACGTCCACGGAAGCGATGCTGACGGCCTCCGAGCGCGTTGCCCACGCGGCCCCCGTGAGGGGATAGCAGCCCACATCTAGCAACGCGCCGCCTCCACGTTCCGGATCCAGCCGGTAGTTGCCCTCGGCGACACCGTCGAAGACGAAGG
>JBIIDD010000042.1:0-7668 GCA_044238565.1 Candidatus Nanopelagicales bacterium | reverse complement strand
GAGTTGTGGCTGCCGGAAGAGTCGCCAGAAGTAGAAGACCGCGATACCAACCACGACGAAGGTGAAGAGGACGGTGATGTCGCCGATGCTCAGCCCCAGCACACCCAGGGCAACGCCGACCACGACGATGATCACCGCGACGGAGACCAGGGTCTGTACGCCCGCACGGCGACGCTCCGCGGGTGTCGCGGGGTTGGGCACCTGGGCGCCTACCCCTCCCAATCCACGCCACCCAGCCATGTACTGCGCAAGGCCGATGAGCATGCCGACGCCGGCAATGGCGAAGCCGAGATGCCAGTTGATGTCCTCGCCGATATACCCGACGATGAGTGGCGCAATGAGGGCGCCGAGGTTGATTCCCATGTAGAAGATCGAGAAGCCGCCGTCGCGCCGGGGGTCCCCGGGCGCATAGAGGCCACCCACCATGGCACTCACGCTCGGCTTCAGCAGTCCGGTGCCGACGGCGATGAGCAGGAGCCCGCTCCAGAAGAGCGCCTCGACCGGAACCGCCATGACGAAGTGGCCCGCGGCGATGACCAGCCCGCCGTAGAGCACGGCCTTGCGCGGGCCCGTGAGGCGATCAGCGACCCATCCTCCGACGAGCGGGAGGAGGTAGATCAGCGACACATACGTGCCGTAGATGGCCGCTGCATCGGCATTGCTGAAGCCCAGACCACCACCGGGCGGGCTCGCACCATCCGGGGGAGCGATCAGATAGAGGACCAGGATCGCGCGCATGCCGTAGTAGGAGAAGCGCTCCCACATTTCGGTGAAGAAGAGCGTGGCAAGCGCACGGGGCTGGCCGAAGAAGGTCTTCTCAGCCAGCGGGAGGCTCACGCGGCTCCCTTGAGCGGGCGCCACCACTGAGGGTTGCCGCGATACCACGCGATGGTCGCATCAATGGCCTCGTCGAAGCTACGCGTCGGCGTGTAGCCCAGCGCTCGCAGTCGCGAGTCGTCGACGCTGTAGCGGCGGTCGTGCCCGAGACGGTCGGGCACGTAGTCCACCCACTCATCCCAGTCGCAGCCCATGTGCTCGAGGATCCGCTCGGTGAGCTGTCGATTGTTGAGTTCAACTCCCCCACCGATGTTGTACGCCGCTCCCGGCTCACCGCGCTCGACCACGATCTGGATCCCGCGGATGTGATCGTCGACATGCAGCCAGTCGCGGACGTTGAGGCCATCGCCGTAGAGCGGCACCTTGAGCCCGTCGATGAGGTTGGTGACGAAGAGTGGGATCACCTTCTCGGGGAACTGGTGCGGGCCGTAGTTGTTGGAGCAACGCGTGCTCGACACGCTCATGTCGTAGGTGCGGTGGTAAGCACGGACCAGGAGTTCGGCTGACGCCTTGGACGCGGCGTACGGGGAATTCGGCAGGAGCGGCGACTCCTCGGTCCACGAGCCCGATTCGATGGAGCCGTAGACCTCATCCGTGCCGATGTGCACCACGCGCGGGGTCGCGTGGCGGCGACAGGCGTCGAGCAGTATCTGGGTGCCGACCACATTGGTGACAACGAAGTCCTGGGGACCGGTAATCGATCGGTCCACATGCGTCTCGGCGGCGAAGTTGACCACGACGTCATGCCCCGGGATCACCGCATCCAGCACGGCGCCGTCGCAGATGTCGCCCTGGACGAAGGAATAGCGGGAATCCTCCGCAACGGCCGCGAGATTCGCCAGGTTGCCGGCGTAGGTGAGCTTGTCGAGCACGGTCACGCCGGCAACCTCGGCACCGAGGTTGCCCTCCAGCAGGCTGCGCACGTAGTGCGACCCGATGAAGCCCGCTCCCCCAGTGACCAGGTATCTCACCCGCGCATCCTACGGACGGGTGAACGCCCTAAGGGCTGATTCGGACGACCCCCGTGAGCGTGCGCGTCGACGAGGCCGAGGAATATGCCGTGACCGTCACCGAGTAGGAGCCAGCGAAGGGAAGCATCCCCTCGGCCCGACCCTTCGCCAGCGACCACGTGAAGGGCTCGGGGATTCCCGGAAGGCGCCAGACCACCTGTCCGATCGCATTACGGAGGTCACCGCGCAGTCGGAGTGTGCGCGTGCCCACACGCGTCCCGGACATCCCCACAGACTCGCCTGAGAGACGCACCGTCATCGCCGACGACGGCGGGTCCGAGAGGCGTACGGAGAATCCGATGGAGTTGGCGATCACGTGGCCGTCCGCGCTCGTCACCCGGTAGACGAGTGCGTAGCGCCCGGCGTTGATGGAACGCACCGGTGCTGTCACCGAAGAGCCGGACACGCGCGCGGGCCCCGACAGCGTTGCACCGGACGACGTGAGCACACGTAGGGCCGAGCTTGTGCCGCTCACCGACTCGTTGAAGGTGAGCCGGGCGGTCGTCAGCGAACTCACGACCGAGCCCTCAGCCGGTGAGCTGGCGATCACGCGCGCATGGGCCCATGCAGGGCTCGCCGACAGCGCGGAGAGTGCGATGGTGGCGGCCAGCATGCTGGCCGCCACCACCCACCGTCGCGACACTAGTGACCGCCGCCGGAGGCCGGGCCGACATCCACCGTGGGCACGTCGTCGCCGATCCACGCCACCTTGCCCTTGATGCAGGTCTGGACCGTGGGGAGAGCGACCTCGCCCTCCGTTGTCGGCCACTTCACCGAGATCCCGAAGTCGGCGAACTGGTCGTCGGGGAGCGGTGCCCCGGTGGCGTTCCAGATCACCTGGCGCGAACCGTCAGCCTTGGTGACGACTTTGGCCTTCCAGCCACCGATCATCTGGGGTTTGGCTGACCCGAATGACGCGGGCAGCGTGATCATGACGCGCCTTGTGGGCGAGCCGTCGCAGCCATGAGGAATGCGCATCCAGAGAGCACCGTAACCACCAGCGGTGGCCTTGCCACCGTAGAGCTGGACTGAAGCGTGCGCGGACGCAGGAGTTGCTGCAATGAGACCGCCACCCGCGATGAGAGCAGCGGATGCGGATGCCGCAAGGACGCGGCGCAGTGAGCGAGAAAGCATGATGGAACCTTTCGTGAGGGCGCGCGGTCGCGCGCAAAGTGAGGACCAGTGGTCGGTGAACTGCGAACTACACGCAGTACGCCGGCGGTCCCCTCCTCACGAGTTGGTGTGCAAGGACTTCCAGGCTTTGGGCATCGTCGTCCCCGGCCGTGACTGCCGTCCTGGGAGCGAGGGTCGCGGGAATACTCGGCGCGCATTCCGTGCCCAAGACGGCCCTGAAAACGGCGAATGCCGCACTGAGCAGCCAGTCCATGTGGACGAGAGCGAGAGCCGCGAGTCCACCCGCGACGAGGTGCGCGAGCGCCATGCCGGGCGAAGGGACAAGGCCGGTGAAATCGCGTGAGACGAGCAGAGTCGGTGCCGGACCGTGGTGGAGTGCGAGTGTCTGCGTGCCTTCCCCCACCACCGGCATCGAGAACCAGGCGAACCACGCATGCAGAGCGAATTGGCCCACGACCATCGTGACGACAGCGCGCGTCCAGCCCAAGCGGGCGCGGCCCACGGCGAGGCAGGCGACGGCGAGGATCACGGCAGTGGCGACGGTGAGCGTCCACGAGGGTGCGTGCCCGTGAGTCGCGTGAGCCGCCGACGCAATCATGGTGATGACGAGGCTCAGGGCGGAAGCGCGCAACACCATCGCGCCGCTGATCTTGGGTCCGCCGAGCACATTCGGACCCTACCCCTTCCGGGCGACGCGAAGTCGCGGACGCTAGAGAAGGCCGAGGGTGGCCGCCGCCTCACGGAGGCCATCGCGCGCTTCAGGGTGGGCCGCCTGGTCGATGATCGACCGTGCCTGCTCCGCCTGGCTCCGACCGACGACCGGGGCGACACCCTGCTCGGTGACGACGTAGCTGTGCTGGAACGACGTCACCGGATCCGCGAGTTGGGGGACGATCGTCGAGACATCGGCCTTCGGGTGCCACGAGGGCAGGGCGATATAGCTGGCACCACCACGCGAATGGAGCGCTCCATCGATGAAATCGACCGAGCCACCGAAGCCGCTGTAGATCCGCCCGCGTATCCGACTGGCATTAGCCTGGTCGAAGAGGTCGACCTGGAGAGCGGAGTTGACACTCGTCATCTGCCGCTGGCGCGCGATGCGGCCCGGGTCATTCGTCGTCTCCGTGCGGAGCATGCGGACACGGTGATTCAGGTGGACGAAGTCGTAGAGGTCACGGGAGCCGAAGAGGAAGGAGGCGGTGAGGGGGATCTGCGGATCAAGGGCGCCCTGCTGCTCAAGTGCGAGGGCTCCGTCGGAGAACATCTCCGACCAGATGCGCAGGCCTGATCGATGGACGAGCTGGTGCAGGACCGCATCGGGCACGCCACCGATGCCGAGCTGAAGTGTGGCACCGTCGGACACCTGGGCGGCGATGCGATCACCGATTTCCCGGGATGTCGGGGAGGGCTCGCCCGGGCTCAACTCAGCAAGCGGTTCGTCCACCTCGATGAGGTAGTCGATCTCGTGGTCATAGAGCTGTCCGTCACCGTAGGTGTAGGGCATCCGGGGATTGGCCTGCACGATGACAGGGGCACCGGATTCCCTGGCCGCCTCGACCGCAGCGGGCATGACGTTGATCTCGATGCCCATGCTCACGGTGTCGTATCGCGGTGACGACGCGTGCACGAAGACCGCATCCGGACGCAGCGCCCCGCGATAGAGCGAGGGGACCAGGCTGAGACGGCTCGGGACGTAGCGCAGCTGCTGCGAGTGACGCATCGCGGGCCCGACGAAGCACGTCTCCATCGTGATGCCGTCGCGCTCGGGGATTCCCGGCTGGGCGTTGAGCATGTGCAGTGTGAACTCAGGCAACTCCTCGGAGGCGATCTTGAGCAGGGTGTGGGGAGTCGCGAAGTTTCCGGAGGCGATGATGCGCGGGCGGGGAGGAAGCTGAGCGAGGATCGCGGGCAACTGCTCGGGGGTGATGCGCTTCACGGCATCAGTGTCCCTTAGGACCAGGGTCCCCTAGAGCGTCAGGTCCTCGCTGAGCACCTGCTCCTGCAGCGACATGCGCAAGGGATCCAGCCGCAGGATCGCCGGCGGTGCACCGAGGACATCGGGCAACTCGGTCATCAACCGTGCGAAGCCTTCAGTCGCGCGGTGCTCATCCTGCGCATCGTCGTCGCGGAAGATCTCGTAGAGCCAGACGATGTTGGGATCGTCCGGATCCACGTGCACGATGAAGAGTTCGGTGCCGGGCTCCTCATCGAGTCCATCGCTGTAGCGGTGCAGGGCGTCCAGCAGAGCGGGGCGCCGCCCCTCCTCAGCGGTGAGGCGCACAAGCATCCCCCGACGACCCGGCGTGAGCGATTGGCGCATGCTGCGAGCCTACGTCGCCGGGAGCAGTCCCACCCCTCGCAGCCACGCCGCAGTGCGCTCGCGCCCCTCGGCGAGGTTGACTCGAGGACTCCAGCCGAGCCCCCGGAGCCTCGAGGTGTCATAGGCACCGTGCCGCCTGAGGTAGCGAATCGACTGGCGATCGAGGTCGAGTCGGCGGCGGAGGCTGTCGGGAAGCACCGCGGCCATGGCACCGACAGCGGGCTCGGCCATCCAACCCGGCACGGTGGGCGCAAACCGCAGTCCGAGGAGGTCGGCGTAGTAGCCGTAGAACTCCTTCGAAGGAGTGGCCACGCCGTCGGTCGCCGTGACGGGAACTCCGCTCAGTGCCTCACCTGCGCCGACGACAGTCTCGATCGCGTCGACGAGATTGTCGATGTAGACGTGGTTGATCGCCGACGGTGAGACATAGAGGAAGGTGCGGTCACGCATGTGCTGGACAGGCCGCACGATCCACGGAGTGGAGTAGGGACCGTAGACATCGCCGGGGCGCACGATGTGCACGGCAAACTCACCGGGTACGTCGACATCGCGCAGCAGGTGCTCCGCGCGGATCTTGGTCGCGCAGTAGGGATTGGCCGCGTGATCGAGCGGCCCGTCCTCGGCCACCCCGGACGGGAAGTCGAAGCCGTGCACCATCACGCTCGACAGGTGCACGAAGGAACGCGCTCCGGCATCACGGGCGGCGAGGGCCGCCCACAGGGGAGCCTGGGCATTGACGCGGTCGAAATCCCCCCAGTCACCGGATTCGGCGACGATGGCTGCGGTGTGCACCACGATGTCCGCGCCTGTGACAAGGCGTCTGAGATCTGCAGGGCGAGTGACATCGCCGACGACGTACTCCACTCGAGGATCGGCATTCGGCGTGAGTGGATCGGCAGGATCCGGGAGACGGCGATCGAGTCCACGGACGGTTGCACCCATGTCGGCGTAGCGCCGTGCGACAGCATCCCCGATGAAGCCGGAGACACCCGTGACCGCGACGGTGGTCATCAGCTGAAGGGTGGGCGATCGTCGAGACGCACGGATGCTCGACCCGCCGTGCGCCACAAGCGTGCGGTGGCATCGCGGTCCTCGGGGGTGACGAGGTTGCCCATGACGCGCAGGGCGATGGTCATGAGGATCTGTGAGCGCATACCGATCGGGCCAAGTGCGGGCAGGAGTCCCGGCACGGTGATGAGGCCGGCGAGGCGCCGCGCGATGGAGAAGGCCTCGCCGTACCTTTCGCGCAGGAGTCCCGGCCAGATCGTCGACAGGTCGTAGCTCGGTCCGCGCGAGGTGATGATCTGTGCAGCAAGGTGCCCGGTTTCCAGGCCGTAGTCGATGCCCTCGCCGTTGAGCGGGTTGACGCAGCCGGCGGCATCGCCGACGAGCAGCCAGTTGGGCCCGGAGACGCCGCTCACGGCGCCGCCCATGGGGAGCAGCGCCGACCACGGTGCACGGACGTCGTCGTGCAACTCCCAGTCCTCGCGCTGGGTGTCGGCGTAGTAGTTGAGCAGCGATCGGAGATTGATGTCGGCGGGACGCTGAGCGGTAGCGAGCGTGCCCACGCCGATGTTGACCTCCCCGTCGCCGAGGGGGAAGATCCAGCCGTATCCCGACAGGATGCGATCGTCCGCTCCGCGTAACTCAAGATGTGACGAGATCCACTCGTCGTCACTGCGCCCCGACTTGATGTAGCCGCGAGCGGCGACGCCGTACGCCGTGTCTCGGTGCCACTCGCGACCGAGCGCTCGTCCGAGCTGCGACTTGGCGCCATCGGCAACCACGAGACGACGACACGCGATCTCACGAACGCCCTCGCGCGTCTTGACCGTGACAGAGGTGACGCGTTCACCCTCGCGCGTCACATCGACGGCACGCGCACCTTCGATGGCCTGCGCGCCGGCGTCGAGTGCCACCTGCCTGATGGCCGCATCGAGCTCCAGCCGAGGGGCGGCCCCGCCGTAGTCGGGGAGGTTGCCCCCGGGCCAGGGCAGGTAGAGGAGTTGACCGAAGCCTGCGGCGCGCAGCCCTCGATTGCGGGCGCGGCCCTCGAGCCAGGGGCCGAGGCCGAGGGCCGTGAGCTCAGCGATGGCGCGGGGGGTCAGGCCGTCGCCGCACGGCTTGTCGCGGGGGAACTCCTCGGCATCGAGGAGCACGGTGTCGAGCCCCGCCCGGGCGCACCACGCCGCGGCGGCCGAGCCAGCTGGCCCGGCGCCGACGACGAGGACGTCCGTGGGGGTCACCGCCCTATGGTCCCGCGGGGCGACGACCTCGGCGACCCGAGGGTCTAGCCCAGGCCGGGGTAGTTGCCCGAGATCCACAGCCCGCCGCTGAAGATCACGCCGACCACGACGAGAACCCAGG
>JBIIDD010000041.1:0-7698 GCA_044238565.1 Candidatus Nanopelagicales bacterium | reverse complement strand
TTGCGGCATGGTGCCGACGTAGTGCCCAATGCTCGACTTGGGCATGCCCGCCTCGGCTGCGACGTGGCGCACGGAGACCTCATGCGCCCCATCACGTGCGACCACGCGCCACAGGGCTTCGACGATGAGCCTGCGACGTTCGTCGTGATCCACGATCTTGGGCATGCCCCTATGTTACAGCGTCCGAACTAGACCGCGTCCGTAAAGGTCGCTTCGACCCCACCTGTGATTCCCACCGTGAGGTTGTAGAGCACGGCGAACAATCCCGCGAGGATGGATACGAGCGCGACCTCAAGGGCAGCGACCACGACCGTGATGCCCATAACGCGATCGAAAGCGAGGACCGCCTCGAGGTCGAAGGTGGTCGTGCCGGAGCCGATGACCTCGTCGACATTGCGGGCCAGGGTGGAGATGACGCCGCTGTAGTCGAGCAGCCACCACAGAGCAGCCACGGCACACACGATGACGATGCCGAGAGCCACCGCGAGCATGAAGGCGACCTTCATCACAGACCAGGCATCGACGCGGTAGACGTAGAGGCGGGCGCGTCGAGGGGCCCGCCGTCGAGGGGCTTCGGGCTCCACTGAGGTCGACTCCACTGCAGTGCGCGCAGGCGCCGACGCAACTACGGGCGGCACCGGCGGAAGACCCTGGGCGGGAGTGGCATCGGTGGGGCGCACCGGGGTCGCCTCGCCGAGCGAGCGCCCGATAGGCGTCGGCTGTCCGGGAGTCACCGTGCTCGACACGCGCACTCCCCTCTATCGCACAGGCGCCACGCGGCGCTATCCGATGCTCAGACTAAACCTGCGGGAGCCCATCGGAGGTGTCCTGACCGGTCGTGGCGTCAGATGAGGCCGATTCGTCACCCACTGACTCACCCATTGACTCACCCACTGAGGAGTCCACATCGGATTCGTCATCGGATTCGTCATCGGTCTCGCCCGCTCGGGCCACGGCGACGAGGCTGCGGTCCTCGCCCAGATTCATCAGTCGCACACCCATGGTGTCGCGGCCGGATGGGCGGATCTCATCGACACGTGTGCGGATCACGATGCCGTCATTGGCCACAGCGAAGATCTGGTCATCCACCGTGCAGACGACGGCACCCACGAGGGCACCGCGCGCCTCGACCAGGCGCATGGCACGCACACCGAGGATCCCGCGACCCTTGGGCGACCACTCCTCTACGGGGGTGCGCTTGGCGTAACCGCCGTCGGTGACGGTGACGACGAATGTGCCCGCGTGCACGACGTCCATGGAGAGCAGTGCATCGTCGTCGCGGAAACGCATCCCGATCACGCCGCCGGTGGCACGACCCATGGGGCGCAGCGTGGCATCGTCGGCTCGGAAGCGCGCGGACATGCCCTTGCGCGACACGAGCAAGAGATCGTCGGACTCGCTGACGAGCTGGGCAGAGATCACCTCGTCGTCCTCGCGCAGATTGATGGCGATCACGCCACCCGAGCGGTTGGAGTCGTACTCCGAAAGCCGGGTCTTCTTGACCATTCCGCCCCGCGTCGCGAGGACAAGGTACGGCGCTGCGTCGTAGTCGCGAAGGGTCAGGACCTGAGCGATCTCCTCATCGGGCTGGAACGCCAGGAGGTTGGCCACGTGCTGGCCCTTGGCATCGCGGCCGGCCTCGGGAAGCTGGTACGCCTTGGCCCGATAGACACGACCCTTGGTCGTGAAGAAGAGGATCCAGTGGTGGGTCGTCGTGACGAAGAAGTGCTCGACCACGTCGTCCTGGCGCAGGGCAGCGCCCTTGACCCCTCGCCCGCCACGGCGCTGCTGGCGGTACAGGTCGGTCTTGGTGCGCTTGGCGTAGCCGCCCGACGTGATCGTGACGACGACGTCATCCTCGGCGATGAGATCCTCGTGGCTGACGTCGCCGTCCCACGGGACGAACTGGGTACGCCGCTCGTCGCCATAGTCGTTGACTACCTCGGCGAGCTCCTCGCTCACGATGGAGCGCTGGCGCGGTTCGGACGCAAGGATGTCGTTGTAGTCGGCGATGCGCGCCATCAGTTCGTCGAACTCGTCGATGATCTTCTGGCGCTCGAGTGCGGCAAGGCGCCGCAGCTGCATGTCGAGGATCGCGGTGGCCTGGAGTTCATCGATCTCGAGTAGCCCCATCAAGCCCGTGCGAGCATCGTCCACCGTCGCCGATGCGCGGATGAGCGCGATGACCTCATCGAGTGCATCCAGGGCCTTGAGATAGCCCCGCAGGATGTGCGCGCGCTCCTCGGCCTTGCGCAGGCGGTAGCGGGTGCGGCGCTGGATCACCTCGATCTGGTGCGTGATCCACGAGCGCACGAACTGCTCGATGCTCAGAGTGCGCGGCACACCGTCGACGAGGGCCAGCATGTTGGCACCGAAGGTCTCCTGCAGCTGGGTGTGCTTGTAGAGGTTGTTGAGCACTACCTGAGCCACGGCATCGCGCTTGAGCTCGATGATCAGTCTCATGCCCGTGCGTGATGACGAGTCATCGCGGACATCGGCGATGCCGCCGATCTTGCCGTCGCTCACCAACTCGGCGATGCGGAGGAGGAGATTGTCGGGGTTCACCTGGTAGGGCAATTGGGTGATGATGAGGAGCTGGCGCCCCTTGGCATCCTCGTCGACGGTGACGACCGCGCGCATGGTGATCGCGCCGCGGCCCGTGCGCAGGGCATCCTCGACCCCGCGGCGGCCCACGATGAGACCACCGGTGGGGAAGTCGGGTCCGCTCACGCGCTCGAGCAGCGCCTCGAGGGCCTCCTCGCGGCTCGCCTCGGGGTGCTCGAGCATCCACTGCACGCCGGAGGCGACCTCGCGGAGATTGTGCGGGGGGATGTTGGTGGCCATGCCCACAGCGATGCCGGCACTGCCGTTGACGAGGAGATTGGGGAAGCGACTGGGCAGGACGACGGGCTCGAGGGTGCGGCCGTCGTAGTTGGGGGCGAAGTCGACGGTCTCCTCGTCGATATCGCGCACCATCTGCATCGCGAGGGGTGCCATGCGGCACTCGGTGTAGCGCTGAGCAGCGGGCGGATCGTTGCCCATCGATCCGAAGTTGCCCTGACCCTGCACGAGCGGGTAGCGCAACGACCAGGGCTGGGCCAGGCGCACCAGGGCGTCGTAGATCGCGGTATCGCCATGGGGGTGGTAATTGCCCATGACATCGCCCACCACGCGCGCGGACTTGGAGAAGTTGCGATCGGGGCGGTAGCCGCCGTCGTACATCGCGTAGAGCACGCGGCGGTGGACGGGCTTGAGGCCGTCGCGCACATCGGGAAGCGCACGGGAGACGATGACGCTCATCGAGTAGTCCAGGTAGGACCGCTCCATCTCCTTCTGGAGATCGACCGGCTCGATGCGACCTCCTGGGGGGATCACGTCGATGTCATCGGGCACGTCAGGCTCCTGTCGGCTGGGGTGTCGTCGTTCGGTGGGTCATGGATCTAGATGTCGAGGAAGCGCACATCGCGTGCATTGCGCTGGATGAAGTTGCGGCGAGACTCGACGTCCTCGCCCATGAGCACACTGAAGGTCTCGTCGGCCTGCGCGGCATCATCGAGGGTGACCTGGAGCAGCACTCTGCGCTCGGGGTCCATGGTGGTCTCCCAGAGCTCGTCCGCATTCATCTCGCCGAGGCCCTTGTAGCGCTGGATGCCCTCTTCCTTGGGGAGCTTCCGGCCAGCCGCCACACCCGCCTCGATGAGCGCGTCGCGCTCCGCGATCGAGTAGGCGTAGTCGGGGGCCTCGCGCTGCCACTTGATCTTGAAGAGCGGTGGCTGTGCGAGGAAGACATGGCCCTCGGTGACGAGCTGCGGCATGAAGCGGAAGATCAGCGTGAGCAGCAGCGTGCGGATGTGCTGGCCATCGACGTCGGCATCGGCCATGAGCACGAGCTTGTGATAGCGCAGGCGATTGATGTCGAAGTCCTCGTGTACGCCGGTGCCCAATGCGGAGACGAGTGCCTGCACCTCGTTGTTCTGCAGGACCTTGTCGATGCGAGCCTTCTCGACGTTGAGGATCTTGCCGCGGATCGGCAGGATCGCCTGGGTGCGAGGATCGCGGCCCTGGCGAGCGCTTCCGCCCGCGGAGTCGCCCTCGACGATGAAGACCTCGCACTCCTCCGGCTCGCGACTGGAGCAGTCGATGAGCTTGCCGGGCATCCCGGCGCCACCGAGGAGGCCCTTGCGGTTGCGGGCGAGATCGCGGGCCTTGCGTGCCGCGATGCGCGCCGTGGCGGCGTTGACCGACTTGCGCGCGATCTCCTTGCCCTCAGCGGGATTCTGCTCGAGCCACGCGCCGAGCTGATCGTTCACGACCTTCTGGACGAAGGTCTTCATCTCCGTGTTGCCGAGCTTGCCCTTGGTCTGCCCCTCGAACTGCGGCTCGCGGAGCTTGACGCTCACGATGGCAGTGAGTCCCTCGCGGACGTCTTCGCCAGCGAGGTTGGGGTCCTTGTCCTTGAGGATGCCCCACTCGCGAGCGAACTTGTTGACCAATGTGGTGAGTGCCGCGCGGTATCCCTCTTCGTGGGTGCCGCCCTCGGTCGTGTTGATCGTGTTGGCGAAGGTGTGGACCGACTCGGTGAAGCCGGAGCTCCACTGCATGGCGATCTCTGCCTGAAGGCCCTTCGCATCGTCCTCGGACGCAAGCTCGATGACGGTCGGGTTGCCCACTCCCTTGGTGGCGTTGAGATGTCGGACGAAGTCGGCGATGCCACCCTCGTAGTAGTAGCTGATCTCAGCGATGCCCTCGGATTCCTCGCCACCGAACTCCTCGACCAGGCCGGGGCGCCGGCGCTCGTCGATGAGGGTGATGGTGAGGGCGCGATTGAGGAACGCCATCTCCTGGAACCGTCGCGCGAGGGTCGCCGTGTCGTACCAGGTCGTCTCGAAGATGTCCGGGTCCGCCCAGAACGTGACCGTGGTGCCGTGCTCGTCGGTCTTCTCGCCCCTCTTCAAGGGAGCAGTGGGCACGCCGTGCTCGTAGGACTGGGTCCAGACGTAGCCGTCGCGCTTCACCTCGACCTCGAGCCGAGTCGACAGCGCGTTGACGACGGAGACCCCGACGCCATGCAGGCCGCCGGACACGGAGTAGCCACCGCCGCCGAACTTGCCCCCGGCGTGCAGGACAGTGAGGACGACTTCGAGCGCGGGCTTCTTCTCCACGGGGTGCTCATCGACCGGGATGCCGCGACCGTTGTCTGAGACGCGGACGCCACCGTCCTCGCGCAGGATCACCGTGATGTGGCTGGCGTAGCCCGCCATGGCCTCGTCGACCGAGTTGTCGACCACCTCGTAGACGAGGTGGTGCAGGCCCCTCTCGCCGGTGGAGCCGATGTACATACCGGGGCGCTTGCGGACGGCGTCGAGCCCCTCGAGGACGGTGATCGCGCTGGCGTCGTAGGACACGGGCGGAGGGCCTCCTTCAAGGGCACGGGCCAGCGGGAGCCAGCCCGCATGGGGGGAAACGACTAGTTGCTCATCCTAACGCTCCAGCCGACATGAACATGCCCGAGAGGGGGCCTGTGGACGACGTGGCGCGATCCACAGGGGGGGTCACGATGACCATGGTGGACCCGGGGCATTTGCGGCTCTCAGGGCCGCCTGTCGCCCGGCGGCGGGGGTTCGGGCTAGCCTCCCCCCGTGCGGATAGCTACCTGGAACGTCAACTCGGTGAAGTCCCGCCTGGATCGCCTCGTGGACTGGCTTGAAACAGCCCAGCCCGACGTCCTGGCCCTCCAGGAGCTCAAGTGCGCCACAGGCGATTTCCCTGAGATGCCGATCCAGGCTCTCGGCTACGAGGTGGCCGCCCACGGCGACGGTCGCTGGAACGGCGTAGCTCTCCTGTCGCGAGTCGGGCTCGCGGATGTCGTGCGCGATCTGCCCGGGCAGCCGGCGTACGACGGCTCCGTCGAGCCGCGCGCGATCGGCGCAACCTGCGCCGGCGTGCGCGTGTGGAGCGTCTACGTGCCCAATGGCCGCGAACCGGATCATGCGCACTATGCCTACAAGCTCGAGTGGCTGAGCGCTCTTCGCGCCAACGTCGTGAGCGAGATCGCGAGTGCACCCGAGCGCCCGTACGCCGTCATCGGCGACTACAACGTCGCTCCCGAGGACTCCGACGTCTGGGACATCTCGCTCTTCGCCAACTCCACTCATGTGACGCCCGCCGAACGCTCCGCCCTCGCCGACCTGCGCTCGGAAGGGCTGAGCGACGTGATGCCGCGAGCACTCAAGGGCGCGCCCTACACCTTCTGGGACTACCGCGACGGCGCCTTCCACAAGGGCATGGGCATGCGCATCGACCTGATCTACGCCAATGCCGCCTTCGCTGGCCGGGTCACCGATGCCTACGTCGATCGGGATGCACGCAAGGGCAAGGGCCCGAGCGATCACGCACCCGTCGTCGTCGACCTCGACGCCTAACCCGGTAGCCCGGCCCCACGCCCGTTTTCGCCAGTTGGCGCGACTTTCCAGCCCGCGGAAGTCGCGCTAATTGGCGATAACGGGCTTATCCGATGCGGCAGAGCGCTGATTCTTGAGCCAGGGCAGGACATCGGGGGCGCGATCGAGGCAGCCGCCCCCTGGATCGTCCTCGTCGGCGGGTACGCCGTCCTGTCGCACGACGTCGCATTCGGGCTGCAGGGCATCGCGCACGATGAGCCCGGCGTACCACAGGGTCGCCACGATGTGGACGAGGGTGAAGAAGGCATACCACTGCGGGGTCATGCCCTTGGCATCCTCGATGCCGTAGCCGGCGAGAAACCACCAGATGGCGATGAAGTAGCTGATCTCAGCGGACTGCCAGATGAGGAAGTCGCGCCACCTCGGTCGGGCGAGCGCCGCAAGCGGCACGAGCCAGATGACGAACTGCGGTGAGTAGACCTTGTTGGTCACGGCGAAGGCAGCCACGACCAGGAAGAGCATCGGGATCAGACGCGGACGCTTCGGTGCGAAGAGGATGAGCGCCGCGATGCCGAGGCAGAGCACGAGGAAGCTGCCCATGGCGACGGCGTTGAGCATGTCCGCGGGTACGCCGGGCACGCCCCACAGCGTGATGGCGTACCAGATCGAGCCCCAGTCCATGCCGCGCGTGCTGCTGAAGTCGTAGAAGTGCCGCCAGCCCTCGAGATTGCCCAGCATGAAGGGCAGGTTGACGACGAGCCACGCCGCGGCTGCTCCCAGGAGGAGGCGAGCGAAGTCGCGCATCCGCCCCGCGCGCAGGCACAGGAGCAGCCACGGGCCCAGCAGGATGACGGGGAAGAACTTCGCCGCGATCGCGAGGCCGAGGAGCACTCCGGCCCATGCGGGCATGCGGCGCGCCCACAGCAGGATCGCCCCCATGGTGAGCCCGACGGGGATGAGATCCCAGTTGATGAGGCCCGCCAGGATGATCGTCGGCGCAAGCGCGATCATCGCCGCGTCCCACGGCCGCGCACGCTCGATGCGCGCGCTCGCGACGATGGCGAGCAGGAAGAACGGGAAGAGCATGATCGCGTTGACGACGAAGAAGGTGAGCGCGGGCGCCACGCCCGGGACAAGGCCGATGATGAGGCTGGTGATCCACGCTGCCACCTGCATGAAGACGCCGGTGAGCACCGGATACTCCAGGTATCGGCCGCCGGGTGCCAGCTCGAGGTAGGGCAGGTAGCCGTCGGCGAATCCTCGCCCGCCGTAGAGCGGGGGGATGTCCGAATAGCAC
>JBIIDD010000040.1:0-7896 GCA_044238565.1 Candidatus Nanopelagicales bacterium | reverse complement strand
TCCGAGGAACTCGTCGCGATCGAGGCCGAGAGCGCCCGGTGGCTGGTGGAGCACGGCTACGCCGTCGAGACCGAGGTCGGCCGGCGCAAGACCGCCGACCTGCGCGGCGCTGATGTGCCTGCACGCGAGCCGGCGCCCCGCGCCACTCCCCCGCGTCGTCGCGACCGTGAACGCTGGGCGCTGCCGCTTCTCGTCATCGCTGCCGTGCTCGGAATCGTCGGTGTGCTCGCCGCCTTCACCAGCCCCGCACTCTCCGTGCTCCCCTGGGTCGTTGCCCTCGGAGCCGGCGTCATCGGCGGCTACCTCTGGGGCCGAGAGGGCCACGCGCTCCTTCCGCGCCGGCGTCGCTGACATGGCGCGCCGGGTCGTCCTGCACATCGGTCCGCGCAAGACCGCGACGACGTACCTGCAGCGCGCCCTCCAGACCCTCGTCCTCGAAGGGCGCCTCGACCCCACCGTCTATCCGATCACCACACGCGACCGCACCGATCACAACCACGTGCCGGGGCTCATCGACCTTGCGCGCGAGGCGGGTGCCATCGGCCTGCAGGACGACGCCTGGCGGGATCAGGATGGCAGCGACGCCCAGGCCCTCGTCGATGCGGTGATGGACGCATCCGGACCCGTGATCCTCTCGGCCGAGGCCCTCTCCGTGCTGCCGCGCGAGGGGGCCCGCACGGTGATCACCGCCTTTGCCCCCGCACCGGTCGACGTGGTCATCACCGCTCGCGACCTCGGGCGCGTGCTCCCCAGCTCGTGGCAGCAGCACATGCGCAACGGCAACTTCGAGTCGTACGCCGACTACCTCGCGCTGCGCGTCGAGGAGCGCGCCTCGCGGGTCTACGAGACCGAGTTGCGGCGCGGCTTCTGGCGGGCCTACCGCTACGCCGACCTCGTGCTGCGGTGGCAGGAGGCCGGAGCCCAGTCCGTGAGCGTGGTGACCGTGCCCGGGCCGGGTGCCGCAGTCGACACGGTGTGGCGCAGGTTCATCCACGTGGCAGGGGTGAAGGAACTGCCGGAGACGCCCCCTGAGATCGCCGACGACCGAGCCAATGTCTCACTCACCGGTGCGGAGACCTTCGCGATCTACGGCTTCAATCTCGCCGCACGCGCCGCCGGTCAGGGGCGTCGGGATGTGCGCGCAGCCCATCGCGCGCTCATCCGCCGCGGCTGGCTCGAGCGCCCCGACCGCGGCCACCGCCTCGGCCTTCCCGAAGACATGCGGACCCTGGTCGGGCAATGGGCGGCGGAGGACACTGCGGCGCTGGCTCAGTGCGGAGTCCCCATCGCCGGCGATCTCGCCGATCTCGCGGTGGGCCCGGTCGCCGATCCTGGCGTGCCCACCGCCGACGAAGTCGCCCGCGCCGCCGGTGCGGCACTGGCGCTGCGCGCCCGACGCTCGCAGGAGGACGCCGACTGACCTGCTGTCAGCCTCGGGACCACTCCTCGAGCTGACGGACGAAGGCCGGGCCATCCACCGACCAGTTGGCGTGGGCACTCACCCAGTCGCGGCCGGCATCAGCCATCGCCTGCCGGAGCGGACCGTCGGCGTCGAGCGCCACGATCGCCTCGCACGCAGCCGCCACATCGCCGAAAGGCACGATGATTCCCCCGCCGCTGCGCTCGGCAAGGTCGACAGCCAGCGGCAACGGCGTCGACACGAAGGGCACTCCGCGGGATAGGTACTCCAGCAGCTTCGTCGGCATCGAGTGTCGGTAGTTCGGTTCATCGTGCAGGAAGGAGATGCCCGCCGTCGCGCCCTCAACCCGCGCCAAGGCCTCGGCATTGGGCAAGAAGCCGCGCCAATCGATCCAGCCGCGCTCGTGCGCACTCTCCAACGAGCCTGCGACTTCCGCATCGGCGTTGCCCACGACCTCGAGCACGATGCCGCGCGTGGCGAGCTGCCGCCCCAGGGCCACGAGCTCTTCGCCCCCGCGCGCCCGCGTGATCCGGCCGACGTAGATCACCCTCCCGCGCCCTGTGGGCGACACGTGCTCGGGCACGACGGGGGTATTGGGCACCACCGGATGATCGCCGTGGAACCGCGCGACGTAGCCATGCTCGGCGAGGAGGATGCGCCGCGAGCGCTCCGTGCGACCCTCTGCCCAGTGCACTCCGGCCCCCACGGGCATGGCGAGGGGGCGCGGCAGCCATGGACGCATGGTGAGTGCCGCGGCAGTGTCCTCGTGCACATCCCACACGAGTGCAGGATGGGCGATACCCGCTGCCGCGAGCACGGCGTCGGGGCTGTGCAGCAGGACCACGTCGTGCCGCGACGCCTCCCGCCTCAGCACGCGGCGGGCCGCGCGCACTGCGTGCAGACGCCGCCGCCCAGCACTGCGCGGAATGTCGATTGCGCGAACTCCTGGGCGGGGCGGCGCATCGTAGGCCGAGAATGGCCCTGCCTGGGTGACCTCATGACCGGCGGCAATGAGTGCGCCGATCTCGCGCTCGGCGATGCGCGCGTCGCGGGGATCGTGGACGGGGCACATCACCAGGACGCGCACGTCAGTCCCGCTCCTGCTCGGCCGCGAGCTCGGCAAGGGCCTGCTCGTTTTCCTCCTTGCGCTTGCGGCGTCGCTCGCGGAGGGCCTTCTTGCTCTGGAGCCCGAAGCGCGCCTCGTACTCCGGGATGATGTCGTCGGGGTGCCCGTCGGCGAGGATCTGCCCCTGATCCAGCCACAGCACTCGATTGCATGCCGAGCGGATGGCGCCCATCGAGTGGCTGACGAGGAAGATCGTGTCGGCATCGTCGCGCAGCTGCTGGATCCGCTGGCTACTGCGCTTGACGAACTCGCCGTCACCCGTGGAGAGGGCCTCATCGATCAGCAGGATCTCGTGAGTAACGGCTGAGGCGATCGCGAACTTGAGTCGTGCGGACATGCCCGACGAGTAGGTATTCATCGGCATGTGGATCGCAGAACCGATACCGCTGAACTCCACCACCGACGGGATGCGCTCGCGCACCTCGGCCGGCGTGAGTCCGAGGGCGAGGAGGCCGAGCTCGACATTGCGTAGGCCTGACAGCGCCTGCATGAGAGCGGAACTGACACCGAGCATCGTCGGCTGACCATCGGCGTAGACCGCCCCCTGATTGGGCGGCAGGAGCCCCGCGATAGCGCGCATGAGGGTCGACTTGCCCGCGCCGTTCTTGCCGATGACACCGACCGCCTCACCCTGGCGCGCCACGAAGCTCACCCCCCGCAGGGCGTGAACCTCCCGCTTGGTCGACACAGGGCGCCGAGTGCGCATGCGACGCCAGCGACTCGCCGTAGGGTCCAGTGGCGCATCAGGCGCGGTCCACACGCGGTAGACGATGTGGAGATCGTCCACCACGACCTTGATGGGCGCGTTCGGATCGTTGTCCCGGGGCGGGGCGACGTCGGAGAAGTCTGCGTCCTCGCTCAGGTCGAAGTCGTCAGCCTCGTCCATAGCGATCCTCCGCACGCCAGAAGAACCACAGGCCCAGCGGCAGCATCACGACTGCCCACCCGACAGCCAGCGCCCAGTTCCACGCCCCCCACGGGGAGAAATAGGAGTCCATGAGCGCATCGCGCATGCAGTTGAGGTAGACGGTGCCGGGGTTCACCTCGATGAGGAAGGTCGCCCAAGGCGGCACCCCGAGGCGCATGAGCCTGTCCGCGATAGGGATCATCACGCCGGACATGTAGCCCCAGATGCGCAGGACGTAGGGCAGGACCTCCGAGACATCCTGCACGGTCGCCACGATGCGCGCCATGACCAGCGCCATGCCCAGCGAGAACATGAGGATGAGGAGCAGGGCGACAGGAGCGAGGAGCCACTGCCAGGTGATCGGCTCGCCCGTCAGCAGCAGGATGCCGATCATGATCGGCAGCGCATAGAGGAAAACGCGCAGCTGCTTGATCACGACGGCTATGGGCAGCACGGCACGGGGGAAGTGAATCGAGCGCACCAGTCCCTCGTTGCCCGAGATACTGCGCGAACCCACGGTGATCGACTGGCGGATGATGGCGAAGGTGAAGACGCCCGCAGCGAGGAAGCCCGTGTAATTGGCCACGCTGCCGCGGCCCCCGAGCAGGAAGCCGAAGAGGAACCAGTAGATCGCCATGGTGATGACGGGATCCATCACCTGCCAGAACTGCCCCAGCCGACTCTTGGTGTTCTGCTTGTCGACGCTGGCCTTCGCGAAGGCGAGGATGAACGCGCGTCGTCGCCACAGGCTGCGAAGGTATGCGCCAAACGGGGGACGGCAATTGACGGGCGTGAGGCCGGCATCGCGGGCGAGGTCCTGGGCGTCGACCTCGCGGCCGTCGACGAGGATCAGAGCCGCACCACCTTCGGTCCGCTCGTGGCTCCGCGCGTATCGAAGAGGCGAGCTGCCTGGGCGGTGATCGTCGGGAGGTCGTAGTCGCTGTGATTCTGAAGCAGGACAACGACGTCCGCTCGGGCCAGCGCCGCATCGAGATCATCGACGCGAGTGAGGCTCTCAGGGCCGAGGCGCCACGTGACGACGTGCGGGTCGTGGAATTCGACCAGGGCCCCCTTGTCGCGCAGTTCGGCCGCGATCGGCTTTGCCGGCGACTCGCGCTGGTCGGCGATGTCCGGCTTATAGGTCACGCCGAGGAGCAGGATGCGCGATCCGCGCAGGGCCTTGCCCTCGTCGTTGAGAACATCCTGGATCCGGCGCACGACGTACGACGGCATGCCGGCGTTGATCTCCTGCGCGAGCTCGACGAAGCGGAAGGGATATCCGAGCTTGGCCTGGACCTGGTACGACAGGTAGTTGGGATCGATGGGGATGCAGTGCCCGCCTACGCCAGGGCCCGGGTAGAACGCCTGAAATCCGAAGGGCTTGCTCTTGGCCGCGGCGATGACATCCCACAGGTCGATGTCGAGCTCGTGGCAGAAGCGGGCCATCTCGTTGACGAGCGCGATATTGATGTGGCGATACGTGTTCTCGAGCAGCTTGGCCATCTCGGCCTCACGCGTGCCGCGTGCACGGACCACCGTGTCGACGAAGCCGCCGTAGAACGCCGCTGCCGCATCGGTGCACGCCTCGGTGTGGCCGCCGACGACCTTGGGGGTGTTGCGCATGCCGTACTGGGGATTGCCTGGATCGATGCGCTCGGGGCTGAAGGCGAGGTGGAAGTCGCGCCCGGCCACGAGCCCGCCCGCCTCGAGTACGGGGCGCACCTCGTCGTCGGTCGTGCCCGGGTAGGTCGTGGACTCCAGCACGACGAGCTGTCCGGGGCGCAGATGCTCGGCGATCGCGCGGGTCGCCCCGAGGACAGCCCCCAGATCCGGTCCACCCTCGGGGGTAAGCGGTGTCGGGACGCAGATGACCACCGCGCCCGCATCGGAGATCACCGAGGCATCGGTCGTTGCCGTGAATCCGCGTCCGAGCATCTCGGCGATATCGGCGTTCGAGAGGTCATCGACATGCGAGCGGCCGGCGTTGAGCCCATCGACCACGCCGGCGGAGACATCGAGGCCGGTCACGGAGAGCCCCGCGCGGGTCGCTTCCTGCGCCAGCGGCAGGCCCACATAGCCCAGCCCGATGACCACCAGATCGCGCGTCATGTCCGTCCTTTACCTTCCCTGCCGGTGCATTCCCTGCCGGGCTCCGGCCTCGGGCCCGCGGAGCCATCGTGGCCGCAGGGCGGTCAGCCCGTGAGGGCGCCGAGGTAAGAGTACGCCGCCCGATAGGCCTCCATGACGGAAGGCCACGTGCGCGTTGCCTCGACCCAGGCACGGGCGCGTTGACCCGCCCCCTCTCGGATCGCGGGATCCGCGAGGCCACGCAGGGCCTCGGCGAGGGCCGGTGCATCGCCCGGCGCCACGAGCGCCGATCCCGGGGCCAGGACCTCGGCGACGGCGGGCAGGTCGCTACCCACGACAGGGATACCGCGCGCCTGGGCTTCGAGAGGCTTCAGCGCCGTAACGGCGCGATTGACGGCCGTGTCGCGTCGGGGCAGGGCGAAGACATCGAGCACGTCGTACCACTGCCGCACCTCGGAGACAGGGACACGACCGGGGGCGAGCAGGGGTACGCCGCTCTGCTCCGCGTGCCGGCGCAGGGCCGCCAGCCCAGGGCCGTCGCCCACGATCAGCACACGCGCGTCAAGGCCCTCGTCTCGAAGGAGCGCGACGGCATCGATGAGCGTGTCAAGGCCCTCGTCATCGTTGACGGTCGCGACACTGCCCACCCACAGTGCGTCGCCGATTCCGAGACGCTCGCGCATCGCAGTCGTGTCGCGCGGAGCAAGGAAGTCCATGGGCACGGCATTGGGAGCGACGAACACGCGCTCGGGGGCGACACCTCGGGCGACGATGGCATCGCGCATGCTCAAGCCGAGGGTGGTCACCACGTCGGCGGCGAGAAGCGCCTCGGTGTGCCGATCGCGTAGCAGCGCATAGGTGTCGCTGTCGCGGGCCTTCTCGCCACCGTGGCGCGCCAGCCACGTGTCCTCGAAGAACGTGCGTGCCTCGTAGGCGACGGGCAGGCCGCGTGCGCGTCCGGCTTCGAGGGCCACTGCCGCATTCACATGATCCGACGCTGCGTGGAGGACATCGGGGCGCACCTGGTCCACCAGCCGGCCCAGATGGGCAGCGTAGACCGCCCGGAGGCGCTCATCGGCGGGCATTACCGGAGGCAGCAGCCGGTGGTAGGGCACGCCGTCGACCACCTGGGGATCGGGCGAGCGCAGGTCACCGTGCGTGACGGGATAGCCGAGCCTCGTCGCGACACGCGCATCCCACCCGAGGTCGCGCTGCGCGCGGACGATGCGTTGCGTGCGAATCGTGGAACCCGCCTGTGTGAGCGGCAGTGAGTTGGTCACCACGTGGAGGACACCCAGGCCCTCAGCACGAGACACACCCGCTCTGCGCTCGCGGGACGGCCCCACGACGATGGGTTGCCCGAGGACCGCGAGTTGACGTCGGGCCGCCCGCACGGCTCGACGCCCGCGCGCATCCCGCGGTTGGGCGCGGCCCGCATCACCGAGTCGGCCTGCGAGCACGTCGACGGCGAGGTCACAGGAGGCTCGTTCAGGGCTGCCTGCGGGGACCATCGCTAGGGCGGCGCAGGCATCGGCATACCGATCACGGGCGATGGCTCGATCGACGAGTGCGGCCGGGTCATCGGGCTCGGTGACACCGACCCCTGGGATCGCGCGCTCCAGCGCCGCGCGTCCGCGGGCCGGGTCCTGGGCGAAGCGGCGCAGGGCTCCCGACAGGGCGAGGGGAACGCGCCGCACCGCACCGAGCGCCCTCATGCCCACCTCACGGTCTGGGATACTAGACGCCGGTGACCGAGAGCGTCACTGCACGCGATCCCCGGGAGCCGGCTCGCGGCGCCAGCGACAGGAAGGCCGCGATGACCCTGCTGCATGTCACCGGCGCCCGACCCAACTTCCCCAAGGCTGCTCCGGTCATCGCGGGTCTCGCCGCACTCGGTGTGCGGCAGCGCCTGGTGCACACCGGCCAGCACTATGACGATCGCATGTCGGAGGTCTTCTTCCGGGAGCTCGATCTGCCACGTCCCGACGTCAATCTGGGCGTCGGCTCCGGGGGTCACGCCCAGCAAACCGCGGCCATTCTCGTCGGTCTCGAAGAGGAGATGATCGCCACCCAGCCTGAGCTCGTGATCGTCTACGGCGATGTCAACTCCACTCTCGCCGCCGCCATCGCCGCGAGCAAGCTCGGCATCCCCGTGGCGCATGTGGAGGCTGGGCTGCGCTCCTTCGACATGTCGATGCCCGAGGAGATCAACCGGATCGTCACCGATCGCCTGTCGGACCTCCTGCTGTGCACGAGCGCCGACGCGATCGCGCATCTCGCGCACGAGGGAGTGCCCGTCGAGCGCATCCACCTCGTGGGCAACCCCATGATCGACACCCTGCTCGCCAACCTCGA